>JANSXJ010000330.1 GCA_024743015.1 Hyphomonas sp.
CGAAGAACCTCACCAGATGAGCTGGCAGCGTTATGGTGCGCTTCCAGCCTGGGCGGGCGGCGAGCAGGCAATCTACCATTTGCTGTCGCACCGCGTGGAATCTCAAGATGAATTCCCCGTGCAATTGCTGGAATGGGCGCGTGAAACCAAGCCGCAATGGCTCACACCGCCGGCCGACTTGGATGAAATCAAGGCTATCCAGGAGGGCGACGCCGCATCTGGCTTCAGTGATTAGCCGATGGTGGGGCGGTCGAGCTCAATCAGTTCGTACCAGGTTGCCATATAGCCGCCGACACCGCCTTGAACGAAAATGAAATCATCCTTGGTGACCCACATGTCGTATGAGGGATGTTGCGTCCCGCCCATGCCGGGGCCTTCATCATCGACATAGCGGAAATGGTAGCAATCAAAGGTTCCAGCTTCCACGGTGACGGTTTCATCGCCGACATATTCGAGACCGATATTCACTTCTGAAACGATTGGCGGGGTCGCGCCGCGATGGTCCGTTGATGGCAGGAAAACGCGGACATTGCGCCGGGTCGGACCACCAGAGCGATCGATCACACGGCACATTTGGGCATCGCCAATAATCGGGTGTGTGCCGAAACCATCAAATGGTCCGTTGGTTTCGGTGCGCTGCGAGAGGCGTCCAATCGATGGACCGTAGCTTTCGCACTCGATTGACCCGGAGCGGTTCTTGTCGAGATTGAATTTGAACCATCCTGAACCCATGAACTCATCGCCGACGGTCAGACGAACATGGCAGTCCATTGGATTAAAGTTCTCATCGGTGGAGTAGACGATATCCCGCATCACCGTCGGGTCGGGATCATGGATTTCGCAGTGCGCCCGCACCGTCATTTTGCCATCGCTGTGATGGGTGATGTTGAAAATCTCATCTCCGCGGACCTGGTCCAGCATTTCAGGCTTTTTCGATGTGTAGCGGATACGGCCGCGAATACGGCGGTGCTTCATTCGGTCAGTCATGCGTTGAGACCTTTCGAGAGATCACCAGATGGGCCACCTGCCGCCCGGTGGGCGATCGCTTCTGCGCTTTCCCAGATTTTGCCGCCAATGTACTGGCCGATCGAGTTCGAAAACTCGTTATAGGTGATGGTCTCATACATGCCGCAGGTGATGTATGGATCCCCCGCCATCAGTGCTTTGGCATCGTCCAGATCATCCGCCAGGACGAGGAAAACAGAGCCAATGAGGGCATCGCCGCCAGGTTCGCGGATCGGGCCGGCTGTGACGTACCGGGTCCAATATCTTTCCACGTGATCGAGATGTCCCTTCAGATGCGCAGCGCGCGGCTCTGCGCTACCCGGGCCGTCCCGGCAAATCACGAGATAGCAGGTCTTTTCCAGACGCGGCACAAAAGGCGGGATTTCCGGAAAATCTGACATGATAAGGTCTCCTATTTCAGTACGCCGCTCTCAACCAGGCGATCAATAACCGCTTGTTGTTGGGCAATGGCATCCTTGCGTTCGATCATTTGCGCATCCGGCGTGCGATTGGCCGGCGCGTGATTGGCCTGGCCATAGCCGCTGGCAAAGGCTGTGTTCGGCAAACGCGAGAGCGTATTGGTCATACCCGTTTTGCGCCGTGTGTCGCGCAGCGCCACGATATCGAGCACCGCATTGGCATTGATCGTCTCGCCCTGATTGGCTTCTGCGAGCGAGCGCCCATACCAGTCGAGGACGATGGACATGCCATCCGTCGACGCCGCTGGCACCGGCGTGCCTATGATTTCTGCGCTATTGGCGGAAACCACATAAGCGATATTCTCAATCGCGCGCGCTTTCTTGGTGATGTGCTTCGGCGTTAGAGTCGGTGCGCCCACTTCACTGGTTGGATGACAGAATACCTCAGCGCCTTTGAAGGCCTGCATGCGGGCAATCTCGGGATAGAGAATCTCCTCGCTGGCAATACTGCCGAGAACACCGATCTCTGTATCGGCGACGGGGAAAACCGCGTCCTCACCATAGATGTCCAGATACTTGTCCCAGACGTCATACGGGCTCGGTGTGTAGAGTGAGATCATCCGGCGATAGCGCAGCACGGTGTCGCCATTCGGGGCATAGATGACGTTGGATTGAAAATACAGATCCGGGAAATTCGGATCCGTTTCATAGTGGTTTGAGCAAAGATAAATGCCGAAGGTCTGTGCCAGTCCGGAGAGCTTGTCCGGGAACGCGCCTTCCATCGCGATTGCGGCCTTGTCCTGCCACTCTTCACGTGTCTCGCCGAGTGGGAAACCGGTCATCCAGTATTCGGGCAAGACGACCAGTTTCACATCATATCCATTAAACCCCTTCAAAAAGCCTTTGGCGGCGCCGATCTGTCCGCGCACCCGGTCAATCGCGCGGTCCATTCGCGCGTGTGCGTCATCGACCGAGTGGTCCTGATTGACCGCATCGCAAACGGTTTGAAGGGCAAGGGCGGTATAGCGCATTGATGAAGATCCTTGAGCGAAGGCGGGGGTGGTCAAAGTCGGTGCGGCCAAACTCGCGACCCCCGCACTAAGAAGAAAACGGCGTCGGTTCATGTGCCAGCCTCCTGAAACGCGGCGCAGCTTTCGGCAGCGGTGGCAATGGTCAGGTCATGCATCCCCGACAAGGCATCAAGCACCTCGCGCACCGCCTTGATCCGGAACGGTTGGCCCAGCACGTAAGGCGTCATGGTGAAGGCAAAAGCGCTTGCGCCCTCCTGCGCATATAGGTCGATATGATAGCGTGCGGCTTCGATAATTTGGGCCGCCCACTCTTCTTCCGACTGGGAGCGATCAACGAGAAGCTTGAAGTCGCCCAACTCGCCATAATGCGGCAGAGCCCAGATCGGCGCGGTTTTCGTCCGGAATGCGAGAGGCCGCTGGTCGGCTTCCCAGTCGAGACAGATCTCAAATCCTGCTTCGGCCAGCAGATCGAGCGTGCGATAGCTCTCATTGCGCGCCGGGCTCATCCAGGTTTTCGCCTTTGGAAAGGCAGCGCGCGTCTCGGCAATCAGCGCTTTTTCGTCCGTTTCGCTTAGGCCGTCATGATGAATATGCACGGTGGAGACGCCATGCGCCGCAATCTCGTGTCCAGCCGCTTCGATGTCTGCGATCAGTGGGGGATAGCGTTTGGCGATCTCAGCGTTGATCG
This sequence comes from Hyphomonas sp., assembly GCA_024743015.1. Taxonomy (GTDB): domain Bacteria; phylum Pseudomonadota; class Alphaproteobacteria; order Caulobacterales; family Hyphomonadaceae; genus Henriciella. The sequence continues at coordinate 3,144 of JANSXJ010000330.1, forward strand.
CAAATGTCGCCTTCAGATTGCGGCGAGACAGTTCGCGCATCAATCTGTAGATCCCGACCCGATTGCCGTAATCCCGAACCGTGAAGTGACGCAGGTCCGGATACGGCGTCTTCATCGCGCCTGGATGCTTGAAGGGTGCAGCGGGCGGGTTTAGCGGAAAGAACTCAACCGGAATGATGATCGTCGCGATCGACTTCGCGCCGTCTTTCAGCGCGATTTTGTCCCGGCGGTCAGCGGGGTCCCAGGCGTAATGCGGATTGTCGAACCCGCGCTTGCGGTGCGGGTAGATCAGATAGTCGTCAGGCAGGGGCATTCTGAGCCTCGCTCATCAGGAACAAGTCTGTGTCGTGTGGCGTGCCGCCTGCTGCGGTGATCATGGCATGCGCCTGGCCACGATGATGTGTCTGGTGATTGAAGAAATGCGTGAGGCACGTCCAAAGCGGCATCGATATGTTCGATTTCAACGCGCCAGAGAAAAATTCGAGCGGCCCGGCCAGATCGCCATCCAGGAGCTGGTCTGTCCAGGAGATGATCTGCTGATCGTCTCTTTCGCGCTCTGCCCTGAGCGTCGCGAAGTCAGCAATCATCGATCCGGACTCTGCGTTGGGCGTGTCGGGACGGTCCCAGCCATCAAACCGCGCCATCCAGACGCGGTCGGCCCACAATATGTGGCTCAATGTGCCATGGATGGATCTGAAAAAGGCCCCGCGATCCTGTTTTCGTTCGGCTTCTGAAAGTCCAGCCGCTGCAGCGTAGAGGTTTTCATTCTGCCACTTGTTGTAGCGGGCCATCAGACGGGCGTGTTCAGCATCAATCATGGTGCGAACCCCGTTCCGCCCGTCGCAACGCCGCGCTGCGCGACGTCGGCTAAGGTTTGTTCGAAATACGTGTCGCGATAGAATTCCGCGATTTCAGCGCCGGTCGTGAACCAGACATCGTCGCGGTGGGCGCAGATGTGTTTCAGGGCCCCCTCAAACACGCGCAGGCGATGTGGTTGGCTGACAAGATAGGCGTGTAGAGGGATACACATAACCGTACCCGATTGCTCGCCTTCCTCCAGCAATTGATCGAAATGCCGGATCAGGAGCTCTGTATAGCGTTGCGGGCTCCAGCCCTGAACGGAGTAGGTGATGACATCATTCACCTCAAGCGAGTAGGGCATGGAA
>JANSXJ010000371.1 GCA_024743015.1 Hyphomonas sp.
TTCAGTTGATGAAGGATTCGCAAGACCGTGCCCGACACCGCCGCACCCGTTAAAAAGCCGAAAGCGCCGACCCCATTCATGGCGCAATACCTTGCTATCAAGGCCAAGCATGACGACGCGCTGCTATTCTTCCGCATGGGCGACTTCTACGAATTGTTCTTCGAAGACGCGGTTCGGGCCGCTGAGATCCTCGACATCACTTTGACGTCAAGAGGCGAACATGATGGCAAACCGATCCCGATGGCCGGTGTGCCTTACCATGCCGCCGAGGGGTATCTGGCACGTCTGATCAAGTCCGGGGAACGGGTTGCCGTCTGCGAGCAGACCGAGAGCCCTGCTGAAGCGAAGAAGCGCGGATCGAAATCGATCGTGAACCGCGAGATCGTCCGCATCGTGACGCCGGGCACAATCACTGAAGATAGCCTACTCCCGCCAAGACAAGGACAGGCCCTCGTCGCTGTCGCCTTCGCCGCGGGCGGCGCCGAAGCGGCTTTAGCCGCATGTGATGTTTCGACCGGGCATTTCGAAGTGCGCCCGTTTGCCCCGGAAGCCTATGCCGAAACACTTGGCGCCCTGCCCGTTTCTGAGCTTGTGATTACGGAAAGCGACGCAGACAGGCCGCTGGTGCGCCGGGCACAGGAATCCTTGCGGCTGACGCAGACCTATCGTCCCAACAACGCCGCGAGTGCGAAATCTGGAGAACGGCTTCTGAAGACGGCGTTCAAGGTGGCCGCGCTGGATTCATTCGGCGTGTTCAGCAAAGCCGAACTCTCCGCCTGCGCGCTCCTGCTGGACTATCTGGCGATGACACAAGCGGGCGATGATATCAGGCTGGACCCGCCGCGACGGGTCTCGACCGCAACCGGGCTTTCGATCGATCCTGCCACCCGCGCCAGCCTGGAAATCGACATAGCGCTTGATGGCTCCCGCCGAGGCACTTTGCTGGCGACCGTCGACCGCACCCTGACTGCGCCAGGTGCCCGTTTGCTCGCAGCCAGAATTGCGAGGCCCGAAACAGAGGCGGCAGACATTGGCGCGCGGTATGACGCGATCGAGTTCTTCCTTGCGAACGATCATTTGCGCGAAACGGTGCGCGCCGCCCTGAAGGCAGCCCCCGACCTTGAGCGGGCGCGGGCCAGGATTCGCCTCGGTCGCGGCGGCCCACGGGATCTGGCTGCCATCGCTACGGCCTTGCGCGCGGGCGAGCACGCGGTCGCAGAGATTGCGCGTGCCGGCACCAATCCTCCGCCTCTTCTGGAGGCCGCCCTGCGCGCGCTGACCCTCAGCCATGCGCCCGACCTGGCGAGCCTGGTGGCTGATCTTTCGAAGGCGCTGGCAGACGACTTGCCGACACTCGCGCGAGATGGCGGTTTCATCGCGACCGGATGGGATCAGGCTCTGGATGAAGCGCGCGGTTTGAAGTCCGACAGTCGCCAGATCATCGCGCAATTGCAGACCCGCTACGCCGAAGATACCGGAATTTCGGGCCTGAAAATCAAGTTCAACAATGTCCTGGGCTATTTCATCGACGTGACCGCCCGGCACGCGGACCCGATGATGCAGCCGCCTTTGGCTGAGACTTACATTCATCGCCAGACCCTGGCCTCCAATGTCCGCTTTTCGACCACGGAACTGTCCGAACTTGCAGGCAAGATCTCGCGCGCCGACGATATCGCCAAAGGGCGGGAGCTCGCGATATTTGATGGCTTGTGCCAAAGGGTTGAAGACGTGTCCGATCCGCTCAGTGCCGCTGCAGCCGCACTTGCCGAGCTCGACGTCGCCGCTGCCAATGCCGAATGGGCGAGCGAGATTGGCGCGGTCCGCCCGACACTATCCTCGGCGCCCGTCTTCGAAGCCGAAGGCCTGCGTCATCCGGTCGTCGAAATGGCGCTGCGCAAACAGGGTGACGGGTTCACCGCCAATGATCTCCGCGTGGATGCCAGCGGCGAGACAGCTCCCCGCCTGGCGCTGGTCACCGGTCCTAACATGGCCGGTAAGTCGACCTATCTTCGACAGGCCTGTCTTGCGGTAATCCTTGCCCAAGCCGGTCTCTATGTGCCTGCACGCAAGTTGAATGTCGGCATTGCCGACCGGGTGTTCTCGCGCGTCGGGGCGAGCGACGATCTCTCTCGCGGGCGCTCGACCTTTATGGTTGAAATGGTCGAAACCGCTGCAATCCTGACGCAGGCGACATCCAACTCGTTTGTCATCCTGGACGAGGTCGGCCGCGGAACGTCGACCTATGACGGCCTCGCCATTGCCTGGGCTGCTGTGGAACACTTGCACAATACGAATAAGTGCCGGGCGCTGTTCGCAACCCATTATCACGAGCTGACGAGCCTCGCCGATGACTTGCCCTCGGCCACCAATCTGTCGCTACGCGCCAAAGAGTGGAAGGATGAACTGGTCTTCCTTCACGATGTTCAACCGGGCCCTGCCGATCGGTCTTATGGCGTCCAGGTCGCCCGCCTTGCAGGATTGCCCGCACGGGCTGTGAAACGAGCCGAGCAAGTGCTCAAGCAGCTTGAGGCCGCGCCCGATGCGATGGAAGCGCTGCCACTGTTTGCAGCCATGGCGGAAACCGATGACGAGCCAGAAGCGCTGGCGACACATCACCCTGCGCTCAACCTGCTCGAAACAGTCGATCCGGACAGCCTGACCCCTCGCGAGGCGCTGGACCTGGTTTACAAGCTCAAGGATCGCACCTGAGCCCGGCTATCGACGCCTGCTTCAATCTATTCTACAGACGTCGGCTGATATGCGCCGCGCAAGACGGCGCGGGCTGAGCAAGATAAGGAAACGGCAAGCATGGCCTATGAGACGCTTTTGACCGAAGTGGACGGCGCGGTTGCTGTCATCACGCTAAATCGACCCGACGCGCTGAATGCATTCAACAATCAATTGATGGACGAACTGACCGCGGCGCTCGATCGGTTTGACGAAGACCCTGAGATTGGCTGCATCGTAATCACCGGCTCTAAGAAGGCCTTCGCCGCGGGTGCCGACATCAAGGAAATGCGCGACCAATCATATATGGACGCCTATTATAGCGACTTCATCACCCGCAATTGGGAGCGCGCCGCGCGCATGCGCAAACCCGTGATTGCCGCGGTGAACGGCTATGCCCTTGGCGGCGGTTGTGAGCTCGCCATGATGTGCGACTTCATTCTTGCCGGCGAGAAGGCCAAGTTCGGCCAGCCGGAGATCACTATAGGTGTGTCCCCGGGCGCAGGCGGCACGCAGCGTCTCACCCGTTTTGCTGGTAAGTCCAAAGCGATGGAAATGTGCCTGACCGGACGCATGATGGACGCCGAGGAAGCCGAGCGCTGCGGCCTGGTCTCGCGGATTGTTCCCGTCGATGATCTCGTGGATGAGGCCAAAGCCGTTGCCAAGAAAATCGCCTCCATGCCACGTGCAGCCGCCATGCTGACCAAGGAAATGGTGAATGCGGCCTATGAAACGCCGCTTAGCCAGGGTGTGATGTTCGAGCGCCGCCTGTTCCATTCCCTGTTTGCCACCGAAGACCAGAAAGAGGGCATGGAAGCCTTCGTGGACAAGCGCCAGGCGCATTTCAAAAACCAGTAGGATGTAAAGCCGATCTGGGCTCCTAAAAAGCGTCTGCAGATTCTTCACTTCCTCTGGCCGCCAGCGGTTGACGGCCCATGGTGGTTTATGTACTTACCGCCTCTTCGCCAGATAGGGCGACCAAAGGAGTTTTTGATGGCGAACACCAGATCAGCCAAAA
>JANSXJ010000253.1 GCA_024743015.1 Hyphomonas sp.
AACCAAGTGGCTAGCGCTACCGGAAGGAAGCTGAGCAACAATAAGATTAGAACGATCGCTACATGCAAAAAATTGAACGAACCGGATTGAGTGTTCGGCGAGATCTCGAACACTATCAATCCAATATAACCTTGTGAGGCGCTCAGAAATGAAAGCACCGCTAATAGTGATAGCGAGAAAATTAGGTAGTAGTGCAGTTCTCGAAATCCGGCGCGAGCTACTTTCTGTTCCGATTCTGACCGGGTCGCTTCCCCCAACAAAAGGACTTCTCGGTAATGTTTCCATATCCTGAGTGTTCGGACTAGCTGATATCCTGTTGAACCGACAACGAAGCCGATCAACGCAAGAATCCAATACAGCGCGGTTGATAATATGTTTCCGAGAAGCGCCTCTGCGATGACAACAGAAACAGAAGAGATTAGCGCTAAAACCGATAATCCGTAGAAAGCCCAAACAAATCCAGTGAAGTCATGTTGTCGGGCATTGCTTGGCGCAGTTCTGGTCTTTCCGTCATTCTCAGTCATTAGATTGATTTCCCACCAACAAAATCACCAATAGCATTTCGTTGCGAGAATGAAATGAAAATATTTGCGCGCTATTGTGTATTGGCTGACGGACTGGCTAACTAACAACTGCGTTTCGACATGATGGCCAGCACGGCCACGCATGTCCGCTTTTGCTCGCAGAGCCGCCAACTACTGATCGGCTTGTTTCATGATCTCTCTCATCGACTTTGTGGTAGCTGGGTTATGCGGGAAAAAGAGCTCAAGCTGGATGTTTTGAGCCGTTACATCTTCGGGACTCCCGAATGCTGCAACCATAGAGACAAAACTCAAATCAAGCTCATGAATGCGATAATTCTCGATTAGAACGCTGCTCAAGTTAGTCGTTGGCGATTCCTGAAGGGGGTAAAGTAATTTATTAAAAACAATGGGTTAGTGCGTCTAACTGCTCTCGGCTATTCCATTGAATTCTATAGACTCTTCTAGAGCAGTGTCTAACCTAGTCCATAAATGGCTAGTTGTTCAGCCCCAGATAGCGGTAACTTCATCAACGCGTTTTCTTTGGTCGAGCAGGAGCGTTGCAGTTTGCATTCCGTCGTCGAAGAATAGCTCAACGCCTCTTTTTGAAACGAGCAACTCGATGATAACATCTTCCGAGTCCACCAAACGCGGAAAAGTGAAAACTCCTGAAAACAAATCCTCAGTTTCAGCCGGATTAGCCTTCTCGCGGTTAATCAACCAACAATTGGATTTTGGTTCAAATTGTATACTCGCGATGCTTTGCCCTTCTGACATGATATGGATCGCGGCGCTGTGTAGCTTGTCAGTCAGGCACCGAACCTCGACAGCGCATAGCGAACCTCCGTCGAGGTCAATCTGAATATTTGGCGCATCGTCGGACACCGATTTTGTGTCTAGTTCGAATGCCGGGCGCGATCTTACAAACAAACCGTCCGCCAGTTTGCAAATCGATAATCGTCGCGGATTGGTCATGCTTCCGCGAAATGGTTTTTCATAAGTTTGATTTGCGTAGGCCCAGTTGTTCATCCATCCAATCGCAATTGGGCCAGATTTTGGGTGCGGTACATTAGCCCAAACATTCATAGCGTAAAAATCCGGACCCCAGTCAATCCACATTGCTTCGGATTGCTTTGGGTGGTCTTGACCCTGCTCACAAACGGAAAACTCATAGCCGTCGAAGGTCCCGATGAAGTATCTCGTTCCAGAACCGCCATAACGGCCGCCAGGATTAAAACTCTGAAAAAGCACCCAACGATTTTCATCCGTTTCTTCGACCGGCAGTTCACACAGGATCGGGCATTCCCAAACTGCGCCGTCTTCGACAGGAACTGTAAACTCGCTGGAAAGCGTCCAACCGGTGAGACTCGTTGAGCGATAAATGTGAACGCAATCCCCGGCCGAGAGTATCATGATCCATGACGCGGAATCACTGTGCCAAAAGACGAAAGGGTCGCGAAAATCGCGCAAATTTCCGGGATTGGGAAGAATCGGGTTTCCCTCGAATTTTGTCCAAGTCATTCCTCGATCAAGACTGAATGCCGCTGATTGATATTCGCAATTCAGGTCTTGGCGGTCAAACTTGTCGCGATCATGATGCGTGAAAAACGCAATCCAGGCAGTGTTTTGGCCATCGCCAAATCCAAACTGGTTTTCATGATCGACCACAATTGAACCAGAGAAAATATAACCCAATCGATCTGGTGCCATGGCGATTTTTTGTTCTGACCAATGGATCAAATCTGGGGAAGTCGCGTGGCCCCAATGCATTGGTCCCCAAGTGCTGGAATCAGGGTGATGCTGAAAAAACATGTGAAAGCACCCATCGTGGTAAACCAGACCATTAGGATCATTTATCCAACCGAAGTCGGAAAAAAAATTGTATGCTTTGACCAAGTTACCCCTCCCCAGAGCTTCATTGTCACCAGCGGAAATATTCTGATCTAGTATCACGCAATCTCGATGGCTTTGGCAATCAATCGATTGCATATTTATTGTGGTAGAGCATTACAAGCATGGATGAAAGAGCTGTTGCATTTGGGGCACAGGTTTGATACGAGAATGCAATCGATTGTAAAAATGTATGGATTTTTGGAATTCAATCGCTAGGCTGAAGATGCCGAGTCGAAGCTGCTCGCAAATATAAAGACACAAAATTCAAGGGAGGAACGCGTGTCCAAACTCACACCGACAACCAAAAGATCAAAGCTGCTAACTGCGGCGTCGTCGATGACCCTATTTGCCGCGTTGAGCATGGCACCCATGGCGCTTGCCCAAGACGCGGGTGATGCGGACGGGGGCGATGATGCCGGATCACGCGTTCTCGACGCAGTGGTCGTCACAGGTACAGCCACAGGGAAATCTCAAATCGAAAGCGCCGTGGCCGTCACTCAAGTCAGCGGTAGCGTCATTGAGGAGTTCCAGCCCATCTCTGAGGCGGATCTGTTCCGTTTGTTACCTGGTATCCAAACCGCCGGTACCGCTGGTCCGGGCGGAAACGCCAACATTGCGGTTCGTGGTCTGCCAGTGGCGACGGGTGGTGCGCCATTCGTCCAAATTCAAGAGGACGGCCTGCCGACCGTTCTTTTTGGAGACATTCAGTTCGGTAACAATGATTACTGGACGAACTTCGATGCTACGGTTCAGTCTGTCGAAGCGCTTCGCGGTGGTACAGCAGGTACATTTGCGTCTCAAGCTCCGGGTGCTGTCATCAACTATATTTCACGAACGGGTGAAGAGGAGGGCGGATTTGTAAGGTTGAAAACCGGTCTAGGGTTTGACGAAAATCAGATTGATTTCCGTCTTGGTGGTCCGCTCAGCGACACGGTTCGTTACCATGTAGGCGGATACTTCCGCGATGGAGAAGGGCCGCTTGAATCAGGCTTCGATCCAATCGAAAGTCTTCAAGTCAAAGGCAATATAACAAAAGACTTCGCCGACGGCAGCGGTTTCTTCCGCGTCAATGTGAAAATCGCCGATACGCAAGAACCTAACTATACGGGCGCTCCGTACACGTTCAGTTCCGGCGGGAACAGTCCAGGCGGTGAGAGCACGTTCCCTGGCTTTGATGGACTGGAGCAGTCGGCATACTCTGCCAATAATCAGTCTATGTTGGTTCTGGGAACAGATGGCTTCAATCGCCGCGAACTCAACGGTATTTCAACCGAGCAGCTCGCAATTGGATTTGAATTCGACCGTGACCTGAATGAGAACTTTAGCATCAACAACAAGTTCCGGTGGCAGGATATGTCAGGGACGTTCGCGAACCCGTTCTTCGGCGTAACCCGCACGGACTCCGTTATCGGATCAGATCTCTCGATCAATGGAACACCGTTCGCGACCATCGCAGAAATTCGCTATGCGAACGGCCCGAATGCGGGCCAGGTCTTCACCGACACATATCTCGATAATAACGCGATTTTCGTAACCGATGTCGACGACATTGGCAGCTATGTAAACGACCTGCGCTTGACAGGCCAGTTTGATACTGGATTGGGTGACCTGACCGCGCTTGTTGGCTATTTCTATATGGATCAGACCATCGCAGCCCAATGGAACGTTAACCGCGGCAACCGCGAAGTTAGTGGGAACAACGCAGCAGCATTGGATCTGTTCGATAGCGCTGGTAACGCACTGAGCCAGGCAGGCATCTCAGGATACAATAATAACTGGGGCAGCTGCTGTTCACGAGACTACGACCTCAGCTACGTCAATACCGCCCCGTATGTTGCGTTGGAGCTCGACAATGACCGCTTCAATTTGGATGCAAGTATCCGTTTTGACAATATTGATGCAACGGGCGAAACGGTTGGCGCAGGCACAGAATTCTTTGTTGATCCAAGCGGTGCCAATGTCGGAACGACAGCCGCAGACTACGTTCCTGGCATGGGTTACATCACCGCGTTCCTGCCCAATGGAAACCGTGAGATCCTGGACTACTCAGTCGACTACGACTCTTGGACTGTGGGAGGCTTGTATAAGTTGAACAGCGATACGAGCATTTTCGTACGGACGTCACAGGGGAACCGGTTCAATTCGGATCGGCAGACTTTTGCTGGAAACTTTAATCTCGATGGATCTTTAACGCAGGCGGGTCAAACCTCGGCGGTAGATGAAGTCAACCAGACCGAGCTTGGCGTAAAACACCGCGGCGAATTCAATGAGGCTGAGTACTCAATCGAATTTACGCTACTCCAAGGAGACTTCTCGCAAAACACGTTCGAGATTGATGGAACCGGAACGCGTTGCCCGGGTGGTGCGCCAACATGTGTTCTGAGTAACGAATTCGAATCGGAAGGCTTCGAACTGTACGGCACGCTGTCCTGGGATCGCCTAAGCTTGATCGGGACCGCAACCTATACCGACGCACAGGTCAAAGGCTCGACCGCGACAAGTTTTGTGGATGCGGAACGTATCCCAGAATTCCAATATGCGCTGGCGGCCAACTATGAGGTCAATCAGTATCTTTCAGGTGGGCTATCACTGAATGGTCAAACGGAGATCATCAATGGCGGTCGGACCTGGGATGGTGTGAACACGTTCAGCGGGTTCGTAAGAGTTCGTCCGTTCGACAATATTGTCTTGGGGCTCGACGCTTATAATCTATTCGACGAGATAGCCTTCCGTGAGGGTGGTAACATCGCGGATGCCTCTGCAACGCCAATCGTAGGAACCGGTGGTTCGGTATTGGGGCGTACCGTTCGAGCATCCGTTACCTACGAATTCTAGGAAAACCCATCTCCTCAGACTGCGCCGATCAACCTCCTGGCGGCGCAGTCGAATTAAGAGCCCGGCCCGGGAGTTGCCGGGCTCTTTTTTTCTTTTGAAGCTTCGCTAAGCTGTTGCTGAATACTAAAACCAATAGAGCCTACATGACTGAGAACCCGAACCAGATAAGTAGAATCTTCATCGCAGGTGGCGGATCTGCGGGCTGGATGACGGCAGCCGCACT
>JANSXJ010000296.1 GCA_024743015.1 Hyphomonas sp.
GGTTGACTCTTGTGCTCTTTGGTGGACTAGCCTTTGTGAGTTGGCGGCGTTAGAATCGAACCGAAAGTATAGGCAAGAAGAGTCGCAGATGTCGGAAAACAAAACGCCCAGCGGAATCGATCGAATTGTTGGCCAGCGCCTGCGCTGGCGACGCCGCGAATTGAAGCTGACCCAGGAACAGCTTGGCGAGAAGCTCGGTCTGACTTTCCAGCAAGTCCAGAAATACGAAAAAGGCGTCAACCGGATCTCGGCGGGACGCCTGTTCGAGATTGCCCAGGCGCTCGGGATCACAATCACCTATTTCTATGAAGGCGTTGATGAGCTCATGGAAAACCCGATGACAGTGAGTGTTCACGAAGCAGACCATCCGCCAAGCCTTCCAGTGATCGATACCGAAGCGATGGAGCTGGTAACGGCTTTCCAGAAGATTGGCGACAAGTCGCTTCGCCGGTCATTGCTGGAGACCATTCGCGCCGCCGCAGCGACGTCCGATGCCGCACCCAAAGCCTGAACCTGCTGCAGCTGTGGCCCTGAAGCGACACAGCTGAGCTTTCGCACCTGCAACAAATAATCAGTGGTTGCTTTGCCGCACCGCACAAGCAACCTATTTCGCCTGAAACACTGAATTGCTGACGGGAGAGCAGGTTTTGACGGATATCAAAACGATTGGCGTTGTAGGCGCGGGCCAGATGGGTAATGGCATCGCACACGTGTGCGCGCTGGCTGGATTTGACGTGATCCTCAACGACGTCTCAAGTGATGCGCTTGAAAGCGGCCTCGCCACGATCGAAAAGAACATGACCCGTCAAGTCTCGCGCGAGGTGATCAGCCTGGACGATATGAAAACCGCTCAGGCCCGGATCAAGACCAGCGTCGAGCTGGATCCGTTCTCGGGGGTAGATCTCGCGATCGAAGCCGCCACCGAGAATCGTGAGGTCAAAGAGAAGATCTTTGCCGCGCTTTGCCGTGTCGTGCCCCAGCATGCGTATCTGGCCACCAACACCTCTTCGATTTCTGTCACGCGCCTCGCCTCAACGACGGATCGCCCGGAAAAGTTTATCGGCCTGCACTTCATGAATCCGGTGCCGCTGATGCAGCTAATGGAAATTATTCGCGGCCTCGCCACCGATCAGGAAACCTACGAAATGGCGACGGGATTTGCTGATCGCCTCGGCAAGACCACGACCAATGCGGAAGACTATCCCGCCTTCATTGTGAACCGCATCCTCGTTCCGATGATCAATGAAGCAGTTTACGCGCTCTATGAAGGCGTTGGCACGGTGGAAAGCATCGACACCGCGATGCGCCTCGGTGCCAACCACCCGATGGGCCCGCTCACGCTGGCGGACTTTATTGGTCTGGATACGTGCCTCTCGATCATGCAGGTCCTGCATGACGGCCTCGCTGACACCAAATATCGTCCCTGCCCGCTGCTGGTGAAATATGTAGAAGCCGGCTGGGTCGGCCGAAAGGTTGGACGCGGGTTTTATGATTATAGCGGCGATGCGCCAGTGCCGACGCGGTAAAGCCTTGCTCGTGGGACTTGCGTCTACCGCTTGTTCACGATGCACAGTTTCAACAATAAAAAATGGGCAATCCTGAGATTGCCCATTTCCTTTTTTCGCGTCGACGCATTTAGCGCATTTGCGCTGTAATCGTCGCAGATTCGCGCCTACGACATGGACACGCCAAGAGCATCTACCGTCGACATTGTGAGGTAGCCAATCGGCAGTCCGTTTGCGCGCTGAAACGATTCCATGGCTTGCAGAGTGGCAGGACCAAACTCGCCATCGGCTGGAACGCTGTATCCCGCATCGGACAGTGCCGCTTGAATTTCGCGGATCATTGCCGGCGTAGCGTTCGTCTCGCAAAGCACTTCGCGCCATTCCAATCCGCCCTGATTGGTGACCATACGCTTTTCAATGGTCTTATAGGTCGCAGGAATTTCGATCCGCTCTTCAGACGCCTCGGTCACCAATTGCTGCCGGGTAACTGTCTCGTACACAGCCGGAATCGTCTCTTCGACAACTCGGGCTGGTTCGACAACAACTTCCTTGGTGACCGTCTTGGTTACGGCCGGTATCATCCGAACTTCAGTGGTTTCAGGCGACACCAGACGCGTTTTGGTCACGGTGGCGTACTCTGCGGGGACTTCCACGCGGCAAAGCAATTCTCCAGTCGCCAGCGCGATCGTTTCAGTGGTATTCTCACGATCGCGACCATACAAGCCGTCGCCCTTTTTCCAGGTCGTGTATGCCTCACGCACCAGCACCTGCTCTGTATACGTTTCATACTGGGCAGGAACGACGATGCTTTCCGCACGCTCCGGCTCAACAATAATGGTTTCAGTCACGGTTTCATATACCGGCGGAACCGTTTTGTAGATCGTCGTCGCCTCTTTCAAAAGGCGTTGTTCGGTAACCGTTTCATAGGTCGCCGGAATGATCTTGAGCTCATAAGATGCTTCGCGGTCTATTACCTGCTCGGTTGTGACGCTGATCGTGTCGGGCACCAACACCCGTGCAAAGCATTCACCGGCCTCCGCATTTGGCGGCATGTCTGCAGCCTGACCATGCGCTGTCATTGCGATTGCCGCGCTGGCAACCGTCGCACAAAGATACTTTTTCATTTTATTCCCCTTTGTTGTGCGGACTGAACACGCCCAACGACGTTCGCTTCGCCGTCTGTATTCACCCTGAGGGCTCAGCAAACGGTGGAACTTGAACGCACTCATTCCGCATACGGATATCGATCTCGCAAAATGAACGAGAGGTGAATATTCGTTAACTTTCAGCAGATGCGTCCTGGTAACACCCTGTTTATACGTATATTACTCTCGCAGCACACGGTGCGTCTCTGCTGCGAACAGAGGCAGTTTCGTGTGATTGATCGCGGTATTGCAGGAGTGTTCAGTCGTGTTTTGCGCGATCTAACTCCGCCAGCGCAGGACCGTTGGCTTGATCTTGTTCTTGAAGGCGCGGCCAGCTTTGCGGGAGGCGGCCCACTCTTTCTTGAGCATCTGATACCATTTGGCCTGAACATCGATATCATCGATCCACATCATGGCCTTCTGATGCTCCATGCCAAGATTTTGCAAATCAACCATATCCCCGTCCTGACGCAGGAATTTGCGCGCCATGGGCTTGGCGATCGGGATGGCAAGATGCAGAAGCGGAGCCCCGGTCCACCAGGTCAGCTGTGTGATCCGCGTGCGCTTCGGCCCCTCGGGCGTCAGGCAGGTGAGCGTGAGCAGTCGCGCTTTGTCATTGGAAATAATCTCCCAGCGAAACCCCGGCAGCTGGAAGTGGATTTCGGTCTCCACTTCATCTCCGAAAACCCACTTGTAGAGCTTCGAATTTGAGCTTGGCTTGTGGCGATCAATGGCCCAGCCACGATCGGCGGGAACAAAGGGTTTTTCCTTGAGCTTCAGCCCCACTGAAGGCGGACGCCACCACCATTGATTATGAACGAAGGGCACATGCGCCGGGTCCATCAGACCGACGACCGCATCATCCATATGCGCGTTGAAGACATCTTCGATCACGAATTTAGGTTTCTCCGGAAGCGGACCGAAATTCGGCGCGGGCAGATCCGGCGCGCCCGTAAAGCGCGGATCATCGGCGATAAAGACATAGATCGCCCCATGCGCCTCATGCACAGGATAACGGCGGACTTTCACTTTCTCCGGCTCATAAGGTTCGTCGCCGGTCAAGCTTGGCATGTGCCGGCACACGCCATCACTGCCAAACCGCCAGCCATGATACGGACATTCCAGTGTCGCCTCACCATTTGTCTCGACCTGGCGTCCGGCGCTCAGCGGAACCAGACGGTGCGGACAGATATCGCGCAGCGCGAAGACCTCGCCATTGTCGGTTCGGGCAACCACGACGGGTTGTCCCAGAACGTTCCTGCGGACTTGCCGCCCCGGTTTGACCTCTGCCGAGACACAAGCAAGATACCAGCTATCGGTCAGCCAGCCTTCCGATGTGATCCCGGTCGTCGCCTTGGACTTGGTCTCGATGAGTGTGTTGGTGTCGGCCATGCAGAACCTATAGCTATTCCTGATAGATGCGGGAATAGTCAGAAAACTCCGTGCCTGCCATTTGTTCGGCGATGCGCGCAGTTGCCAAATCCGGATCAAGCACGCGGCATGTGAGCTCAATCGCAGTGTCTGTCAGGGTTTCGCCGTCGCAAAAACCAAGACCCGTCCAGCCGAGAACCTCGGTCAAGGCGTCCTCTGCCTCTCGAATCTTTAACGTGTCATCGCGCCGCCAATCGTCGGACAGGAGGTATTCGACGATCAAGGTCCGATATTCGCCGGGCTCTATCTCCTTAAATCCAAGCGCGCGGGCAGGATCGAGCAGGTCATCCACCTGCTTTTCCAGCGATCGGAGCAGCTTGATTCTGTGCGCATCGGTATCGCCACGGGTGCCGATCATGCCCCAATGCTCGACAATCCGGCGCGGTTTCAGCTCAACCCAGACCTCATGATAGGCGGCAATCCGTCCGTTTTCATCGCGCTTGAAAAGTCTGAACATCAGGAGCCATCCCGGATTGAGGATTGAAAGCAGGCCTTATACCCAATCCACACCTGCGCGATACCTGTACTGCGCCTCCCGCCACGGCACCCTTGGAAATTGGCGTCGCGCACGTTACCTTTAAAGTGAACGTCAGGAGTGCCCCATGTTCCTCAATTTCTTCAATGAACTTCGTGCCGCCAAAGTTCCGGTGAC
>JANSXJ010000220.1 GCA_024743015.1 Hyphomonas sp.
ATAAGTAGAAGTAGGCTCGAAAGGGGCAAATTCTTGCGCATGCGCACTGCAATGCGGTTTGCCGACAGCAGTGTCAACAGGCTAATCTGCGCTGAGCGCAATATTATCCCCTTTGCGGCGTCTGTGCCGCACATAGAAAAAACCGCCCAGGAAGACACCGAGCGCCGCAAGGGCGGCCGCAAGGGCGGTCCAGAAATTCCCCTCGAGCGCCGCCTGAATGGCCTGAAGACCGAACGCAACCAGAGCGATCTTGGGAATAACGCCCAGCGCCAATCCGCCAAAATAGTGGGTGAACTTCGCGCCGATCGCCCCGAAGACCATGTTCACCAGCAGAAATGGTCCGGTCGGCGCATTGCGCACAATGGCGCTCGCCGCGAAAGCATTGCGAGCAACGAACTCGGCGAATCTCTTGATCCGCCCCTCGCCCAGTCGATTGAGCGTTGCTGTGCTGAACAGTCGGCCGAGCCAGAAGGTGATCACGCCCGAACAAAGCGTCGCGACCCACGCCCAGACGGCGCCCCAAAGCGGCCCGAACGCATACACGGCGATCCCGATGAGCAGGAATTGCGGCACACCGATAAAGGCGCAAACACAGAACGCTGCGATGAGTGCGGGAACGCCCCAGGGCCCGTCGGCAAACTCGCCAATGGCGCGCTGCAGCGCGTCAATATTCAGAAACTCGGTGTAGCGACCGAACAGAAAAAGCGACAATAGCAACACGATCAGGCCGATACCGACCCAAAGGCCAAGCCGGGAGCCCTGCGCTTTTGGGATGGGGTTGGGCGTATCGCTCTCCATAAAACGTCCCTGCGCCGACTGCTATCTCAGGTCAAGCAAGTGTATCAGGCTTTGCTGCGCCGGTCTCAGTTTTTGCGCTTGAGGAATTTCAGCCCGGACCAATCTGCATCGACCGCACAGATTTTCACATCGACCCAACCGAGCGGTAGAATATGGTCGCGAAAATCCTGCTCTGTCAGATCTATATAGAGGGACGAACTCTTTTTCGGCCAGGACACCCAGATCATGCCGCCTGGAACAACAGATGCCAGCGCGCGGTCAAACAAGGCTGCAACGTCGCGGCGACGGCGGCAAAAAACGTGGACGCAGTTCGACGGCGCTGCCCGTTTCAGGAACCGAACCCTCTCGGCGCCTTCAACCAGATCCGGATAATGCGGCGGTGCCTTGATCGTCAGGCAGGTCATGCCCGGCTTCAATCCGAGCTTCTGATAGAGCGGCTTGCCGGAATATCCGTGCGTCTGAGGTGAAGACCGCGCTGGCATCAGGCGCTCGCGAGCATGTCCTCGCTCATCGACCAGAGGCGATCAGCTTTCTCATCATCGCATATCCATTCGCGCGCATGCTCCCAGCGTTGACTGTCAGGACCAGCCAGTTGAGCGATGTCGCAGTCTTCGCAATATTCTCCGCCGCGGCCCTCCAGCTGCGGCGATGTCGCCGCCCAGGTTGCCGTCGACGCCCCCTGCTCCGGTGTTTTGAACATGGCCTGGATCGCATCCGGGATCGTTCCATCCGGATTCATCCATCCCATCGCAGACATTTCCTCAACCGTGAGGTGGCGCTGCAAGGGCGTGAAGATCCCGCCTGGATGCACGCCAAAGGCAGTCACTCCATACTCATCCCATCGACGATCCGCACCGAGCGCGAACAAGGCGTTCGCTGACTTCGCCTGGGCATAGGCGTTCCACTTCTCATACTCGGTGCGCTCATAGTGCGGGTCATCCCAGTTTACGTCGCCGCGAATATGGGCGGTCGACGAAAGCGCCACGACGCGAGACGTGCCGGCTTTTTGTAGCGCTGGTAGCAGCGAGACGGCGAGCGCCATATGCCCGAGATGGTTGATCCCGAACTGGCTCTCCCATCCAGGGCCGACCCGCGCGAGCGGACAGGCCATGATGCCAGCATTGTTGATCAGAATGTCGAGCTGACGACCCGTCGCGACATAGTCATCGGCAAACTTGCGAACGCTCGCGAGGTCGCCAAGATCCATGGTCGCAATCTCAATATCACCGTCAACGGAACCCAGTGCCTCCTGCGCCGCATCGGGACGGCGAGCAGGAACGGTGACTTTGGCACCGACACCCGCCAGCGCGCGCACTTCCTCGATCCCGATGCCGCTATAACCGCCGGTGACGATCACATTCTTGCCGCTGAGATCCATCCCCTTCACGACCTCCGCCGCCGGGGTTTTTGCGCCGAAGCCCGAGCCGATCGGTTTTTGGTTTTCCGCTGCCATGTCATCCTCCAGTTTCATTTACGGTGGCAGCGGAAACACTGTCTGGCAAGACTCGACAGAAAAGCGCCGCATTCCTAGTTACAAGGTTACACATCGATCATTTTCGGAGCCTTACATGCTTATTCGATTGCTGACCGTCCTCTGCTGTTCGTTTGCCCTCGCGGCGACCGCATCAGCCCAGTTTGGCAAGCCGCAACCGACACCGAAGAATGCGGATGAATACTTTGCCGAGCGCGCTATGCGCGACGCCGCGCGCCTGACCACAGGAGTCGAGGGGCGAGAAGTCATTAAAGACAGCGACGGCATCGACCTTGCCCGCGCAGAACAACGCATGGAGCAAGCGCTGGAGATATTTGAACGTCTATGCGCAGACCGCACTCTGCCGCAGGATCAATGGGCAAGAAACTGCTTTGACGCCGGCGAAATGCACCGTCGCGGATCAGGCACGGTACAAGACTATCCAAAAGCGAAGGCGCTGTATGACGCCGCTTGTTTCGAGGGGCGTCATCCCGGTGCCTGTATGCAGCAAGCGTATATCTCCCAGAAGGGAAATGCGGGCGAGATAGACCTCGAACACGCACGGGCGCTCTATGATCAAGGCTGCGGTCTTGGCGATCCGGGCTCATGCGCTGGCCTTGGCAATATGATGTATATGGGCCTGGGCGGGCCGCGTGATCGCTCAACCGCGGTGGAGCTTCTTCAAGAGTCATGTGCGGATGAGTATGCCTGGGCCTGTACCCGCCTGGTTGAGTATGGCCTGCCGCAGCGGCTGGATCGATTCTAGGGCTTTCCCCCACGCGATCTTGTTGAACACCAAATTTTGCGTCACTTCTTGTCCGTGTCGGACGGGAGGAAAGAATGCGGATCATAGTCGCGGGATTGGGTTTGGCCTTGTTGGCAGGATGCGGACAAGACGAGGCAGCACCGCCTGAGCCATCAGCCGAGGCTATCGAAGCAGGCCTTCCGGCCCCCGGCACAGCGACCGCCGTCACTAAACAAGCCAATGCAGATCTTGCCGCACGACTGGACCTTTCCCAGGGATCTGATGGTGAAGACGCTCGCCGCGATCGACTGGCTTATATTGAAGACGAAGCGATTCTGAACACCAATGGCGATGTGGTCTGGGCGATCCCACAGTTTGAGTTCCTTGACGCCGACGCCCCCGAAACCGTCAATCCGTCGCTTTGGCGTCAATCCCAGCTCGCTGCACATCACGGGCTGTTCAAGGTCATGGACGGGATTTACCAGGTCCGCGGCTATGACTTGTCAGTGATGAGCGTCATCGAGGGTGATACGGGTTGGATTCTTGTCGATCCCCTGACGGCCACCGAGACCGCTGCTGCAGCGTTGAAGCTGGTCAATAACACGCTCGGCGAACGCCCGGTGACCGGCGTGCTCTACACCCACTCACACGCAGACCATTTTGGCGGCGCGCGCGGGGTGATTACTGATGAGCAGGTCGCTGCAGGTGTGCCCGTCCTCGCCCCGATCGGGTTTTCCGAGAGCGCCGTTTCCGAGAACCTCATCGCCGGCAATCAGATGAGCCGGCGCGCCACGTTGATGTTTGGGAACACACTCCCGCGCTCGACAACAGCGCATGTTGGATCAGGCCTCGGCCCCGGCCTTCCGAATGGAACGGTCAGTTTGCTGCTTCCAACAGAAGAGATTGAGGGCCGTGGAACGGTTCGTGTAATTGACGGCGTGACGTTCGAGTTCATCGACGCTGCCGGGACCGAAGCGCCCGCCGAGTTCATGTTCTATCTTCCGGAAAAGCGCGCGCTATGCACGGCTGAAGTGGCCACAGCGACTTTCCACAATGTGCTGACACCTCGCGGCGCCAAAGTCCGTGACGCTCTCAAATGGAGCCGCGTCATCGATTATGTGCTCGCGGAATATGGTGACAAAAGCGATGTCGTGTTTGCCTCTCACCATTGGCCGACCTGGGGCGAGGAAAACGTCGCTGATTTCCTGGCGAGCCAGCGCGATATCTATCGATACGTTCATGACCAGACCCTGCGCAATGCCAATGCCGGGGCGACCATGGTTGAAGCCGCGGAAGCCGTTGAGGAACCAGACTTCCAGGGCGAAGACTTCACCACGCGCGGCTATTACGGCACGCTCAATCACAATGCAAAAGCCGTGTATCAGCACTATTTTGGTTGGTGGGGCGGTGTTCCGGCAGATTACAACCGACTGCCGCACGAAGTGACAGCCTCGCGATATGTTGATGCCATGGGCGGCGCTGATCGTGTCCTTGAAATCGGTCAATCCGCGTTCGAATCTGGTGACTATCGCTGGGCCGCAGAAGTCTTCAATCACCTTGTTTTCGCAGACCCAGACAATCAGGAAGGACGCGACTGGCTATCGGCCACGTACGAGCAACTCGGATTTCAGGCTGAGAGCGGTGCCTGGCGTAGTTACTATTTGACCGGAGCCGCGGAGCTCAGACGCGGCGTGCCGGATATTGGCAACCCCAATCTCGGCAATCCGGACTTTCTGAAAGCCGTTCCCTCGCTCGATTTATTCGATGCGCTGGCCGTGCGCTACAATCCAGGCGAAATGGACCGGGATCCATTTGTGGTCGTGTTCAATTTCCCCGATCGAGAAGAGACGATCAGCCTGCTGGTTGAGAAATCGGTCCTTGTTCCCCGAATGGGGGCGACGGAAGACGCGGCGGCTACCGTCACTATCAATCGCAGCGATCTCGACCGCTTGATCCTCGGAGAGGCAGCACCGCTTGGGTTGATCACGGGCGGCAAGATGAAAATTAGCGGCAAGCGAAATGCGGTGTCCGCCATGTTCGACGCGCTCGACCAACCGGATTTCTGGTTCAATACAGTGACGCCGTAGCAACGGGTCCCGGGGCGCCCTCGGGATGCGGCTTTTGAGCCACAGGTCGTTGCGAAAGCGCAACAAGATTTCGCGTCCCCTATTCTCCCATGGCGCGAGTTTTGCTTACCTGTTTCGGGGTAATCCCCAGGGGACGCAAAATGAAACGCTTGAAGACTGTCCGATTTTTTCGGCGCGAATTGAACACTGACGCAACTGACGCTCGTGAACCGACTATTCTCGATCACGGGGACCCGATTACGGTCAAACTGACCAAAGAGTTGGAAGATCGTCGACGGCGCCTGAGCCTCAGCGAAAATCATCCTGCGGGACTCTAGTCACCATCCCATCCGAAAACGTCCTCTAATCCGACGCCGAACACCCGCGCGATGCGAAACGCGCTTTCAAGGCTGGGCGAGTATTTGCCCTGTTCGATCGCAATGACCGTCTGACGGGTTACACCGATCTCTTTCGCCAGCGCTGACTGACTCATTTGATCATGTCCCTCGCGCAATTCCTTGACGCGATTGGTTATTGGGGGCCGCTTTGCCATGCTCAAACGCCCCGGCGATAGAAAAAGATCTGCAGACCATATTCAGCAATCTGGCTGATAATCATGGTCGCAAAGACCAGATGGAAAAGCCGATTGCCATCGCCATTCACGCCGAAATCAAGCAGTGCGCAGAGGATCAAAAAACCCATCGCGCGGCCGCTCCAGGCTTCCCCCTTGAACTGGATCACTTTCTCGCGCTCATCCAGAGCGGTGCTCGCTTCGGAGGGCTTGGTGACCGCGATCAGGATCGATGCGACGATTGAGGCGATCACCAGCAAAACCACGTAGCCAATCATCAAGGGCAGAATTGGCGGAGGAAACTGACCCAACGCTCCGGCGGCCTGAAAAATTACGCCATAATAAGCCACACCCGTCACGATGAGGATCAACATCATCGCCCATGCCATCTTTTCCTGAAATCCCATTGCGGTCTCCTATCCATAAAACGAAATGTCAAAAATCTTGTACACACCCCATGTAGTAAAACATTTTTGACATGTCAAATATTTTCGACATGCACGTGGAAACGCCCTTTGACAGCAGCGCCGAGAGTGATACCTCCCGGCGCTTACACCAAGGAGCCCTGA
>JANSXJ010000541.1 GCA_024743015.1 Hyphomonas sp.
GCTCTGGTTCTTCTTCTACGACGACAGGCTCTTCAACCACAACCGGCTCTGGTTCTGGGGTGGAAGAACATGCCGCAACGCCGATAAATACGGCGATCGACGCGGACGTCATCATAAGCTTACGCATGTGGGTCTCTCCTTGCTTGCGCTGCAATGGGTGCATTCGGTGCAGTTTTTGTCAACTTCGTGGGGTCCCTATACCTGAATTTCCTGGGATTTGGGAAGATTAACGTCTTGTCAGACTGCGATTTTCTTCTCCTAGTCGAGGAGCGGTGACCAGGCGGGGTCGGATGCATCGGTTGGCGTTGGTAGCCGTCGCAGGTTGCGACCTGTCAGATCGACCGACCAAAGTTCAGGTGATGCCCCCGGCGCGCGCTCGCGGAAAAACGTGATAACGCGGCCATTTGGCGACCAGTCCGGGCCTTCATCCAGGTACGACTCGGTGAGCAAACGCTCGCCTTGTCCGTCAATCCCGATGACACCGATATGAAAGCGGCCCCGAGACTGTTTGGTGAACGCGATCAGGTCGCCGCGCGGGCTCCAGACAGGGGTAGAGTATCGACCGGATCCAAACGTGATGCGACAGGCGATGTCGCGCCCGCCTGACGGGCAAACGCGGGTCGTGCCATTGGTGTTCATGACATAGAGCTGCGGACTGCCGCCACGGTCTGAATTGAACACGATCTGCCGCCCATCAGGTGACATGGACGGCGAGGTATCAATCGCCGGATGGTCTGTCAGGCGGCGGCTCTGGCGGGTTTGAAGGTCCATCAGATAGATGTCAGAATTGCCGTTTGTGGCCTGGGTCAGCAGGACGGAATTGCCGTCACGCGAAAAGCGCGGGGCAAATGTCATGCTGCGGAAATTGCCAAGCACTTCCTGGCGCGCCCGGCGCAAATCATAGAGATAGACGCGTGGAGTGCCGCCTTCATAAGACATATAGGTGATTTGCTGCGCCTCCGGTGAGAAGCGAGGGGTCAGCACGGTGAATGCGCCGCTGGTCAGATATCTCACATTGGCACCATCGGCGTCCATGATGGCGAGGCGCTTGATCCGAGCATTCTTGGGGCCGGTTTCTGCAATATAGACGATGCGCGTATCGAAATAGCCTTCTTCCCCGGTCAGGCGGCTATAAATCGCGTCTGCAATCTTGTGTGCGATCCGGCGAACGTCTTCCGGCGTCGTTGTGAAGCGTCGGCCAGATACCTGGCGCCCGGCTGAATCTTCGAACCGCATCAGCTCTTCGCCATAGACATCCCACATCCGTACGGAGCCGCGGATCAGTTCATTGCCATCGCGCGTTATCTGCTCAACCGTGCCGACAACGAGGGCATCGGTCTGAATGATTTTCCAGTCGGCAAAGCGCGGGGCCACTTCGATATTGAGGTCGGTCTGGATATGAGCATCCTGCGGTGTGATCGTGAACAGGCCCGTGGACTCAAGGTCTGAGCGAACAACATCGCTGATCGTTTGTGCGATTTCCGGGTCCACCCCGATCGCTTCAAAGTTCGGAATTGCAATTGGCGTCGGTTTCAGGACGCCTTCCTGAATATTGACCTCAAATTGGGCAAGCGCAGATGGGCCGCCTAAACCGAACGCCAGAGCAATGGCGCAGAGCAGTCTTTTCATCATGATTCAGGTCTCCGGGATCAACGTTGGTTGGTCGGCGTGAAGGCGGGTCCGAGATTGACCGCGCCTTCACGCCAGTTTTCATATTCATCTATGGGCAAATTATAAGGGGCGCATTTCCGCACGGCGCGCAATGCGCGATCGATGGCCGTACCCATGGGCGAGCTACCGACAGGACGACGGCGCGGCTCGACAAGGGTCAGTTCGGCGATCGTACCGTTCTGATTGAGCTCCAGTTTCATGCGCACATTGAGCCGCTCGGGGTAGGGCAGGTCCGCAACCCCGTCCCAGC
>JANSXJ010000244.1 GCA_024743015.1 Hyphomonas sp.
CCTTGATCGATTATTCGGTTAACGAACTCGCCAGACTCCGTAAATCAGGCCGCATTGATTGCTCACAGCTTTCCGCCCGTAAAGTTTATTATTTCGGATTCCAGCTGGTGAAATTCATTCTTAGCCCCACAGAGGAAACATCATGTCTCGCAAAACCGAGAATCGAGCATACCAGATCGGCGACTATTGGCTCTCAAAACAGGCCAGAAGCGACGTCTGGTGCCGCACATGGTACGACCCAAACAGTCGCCAAACTCGACGCTCTAGCTTGCGCGAGGAGGACTTTGAGCTAGCCAAACAAAAGCTCACCGATTGGTTTGTTTTGCAACACTCTAAACCGACGCAAGAAATCGCTCAGGCCACGATCGCGGAGATCTTTGCTCGTTTCTACGAGCATCACGGACAAACGCTGGTGTCCGCTCGCGACGTGAAACGCAACCTCAACTATTGGCTCGATTTTCACGAAGACGCCACGGTTGACGAAGCTGCTAATCAACAGCAGCAAACCAAGTTTCGTGATTGGCTTCACAAAACGCGCGGCATGAGCCTGGCGTCGGTCCGTACATGTCTGCTGATTGGAAAGTCAGCGCTAAATTGGGCGTGGAAACGCGGGGAAATCGCTCAGATTCCATACATTCCACTCGTGAAGCCTCCGAAGCCTGAACCTAAGGGTCGACCTCTTGAAGTCGATGAAGTCGTAAAGCTGTTCGCGCACGCAAAGCAGCAACACATCCGCACGCTGATGGCCTTTATGATTGGCACCGCCGCGCGTACCGGAGCGATGCTCGACATGACGATCGATCAAATCGATATCGAACGCCATCTCATTCATCTCAATCCAGAAGGGCGACCTCAGAACAACAAATTTCGCCCCACCGTAAAGCTCCCGTCGCAGCTGCTCGAATATGCCGCTGAGCGATCCAAGGAGGTGAGCGGATCGATGCTGATCAGCTTCAACGACAAGCCGGTAGCATCGGTGAAGACCAGCTGGCGGAAGTTAGTTTCCGATTGCAAGTTCAATGGCAACGTTCAAACATATTCTTTTCGCCACACCGTGGCCCGATGGATGAGAATGCAGGGCGTTCCTGCTTGGGAAGTTGCCGCTCAGCTTGGTCACAAAGCTCCAGATTTCACGACTACGGAAATCTATGCTCCGTTTGACCCGACCTATTTATCTAAGGCAGTCGCAGCTATCGATGATTTTTTTGGTCTTGTTGCGTGTGAGTTGCGTGTGAAAACGATCTCAGAATATTTGCTAAATGAGGCCTAAGCCTTTGTTTTTTATGGTGCCCGGGGGCGGATTTGAACCACCGACACGCGGATTTTCAATCCGCTGCTCTACCCCTGAGCTACCCGGGCAGGCCAAACAGGGAAGCGGCTTATTAGCCGCCCTTCCCGCGCTTGTCCAATGGGGAAATTGTTTTTTTGCAGATGCTGTCTGCCCTGCCCTGATCCTGCCGGTAAACGGCTAGCTATAGCGTGCTTCGACTTTCAGTTTTTCAGCGTCCGCGCTCGCTTCGACGGCCTGAAGGCTAGCCTCCAGATCGGAGAGATATTCGTCAATGAAATCGGCATGTTTGGGCGATAGCATGAGGTGCAGGCTTGGCGGCTCCTTGGTCACGGAGGTGAACCAGCCGCGGCGATAGATCTCGCCGTAAATCGCGAAGGCGTGATAATCGGGATGCCGAAAGGCGATCAGGCCCAGCATCGGATTGCCGAGCACTTCAAATCCGAGGCGCTTCACGCCCGCCTCGACCCGCTCCCGCGTGGCGCACACCTGGCCTTGCAGGCGCTTGTAACCCTCAATGCCGAGATGGTTCATCACCGCCCAGGCCGCGGAGATTGCACCGCCTGGGCGTGTCCCTGCGAGCGTTGGCGTTTTCATCGGCGCGCCCGACCATTGGTTCATGTCGAACGGCATGTGCTGGAACAGCTCTTCAGAGCGAAACAGGACCGTCGAAGCGCCTTTGGCCGCGTAGCCATATTTGTGCAAGTCCGCGCTCATCGAGTGGACGGCGGGCACTTCGAAATCGAACGCAGGAACTGGAACGCCGTTCATCCGCGCAAAAGGCGCAAAATATCCGCCGACACAGGCATCGACATGCAGCCAGATGCCTTTCTTTTCAGCCACTTCGCCGAGTGCTTCGATCGGATCGATGATGCCATGCGGAAAGTTTGGCGCTGAGCCGACCATCATGATCGTATTCTCGTCGCAGGCCTCGCCCATGGCGGTCGGATCCGCCTCGAAGGAACCGTCGGTCTTGAGCGGGACGCGGCGGACCTCAATGTCCATAAGATGGGCCGCTTTGTCGAACGCCAGGTGCGCCGATTGAGGCAGGACAATGTTGGATCGTTCCAGCGCTCGCCCGTCTGCACGAGCAAAGTCGCGTGCGGTCTTGATCGCCATGGTGATGGAGTCAGTGCCGCCCGATGTCATCGCGCCGGTGCCTCCCTCCGGGCCGTGCAGCAAACCAAGCCCCATGGAAATCACGTCCTTTTCCATCTGCGCCAGGGACGGAAAAGCGAGTGGTCCGAGGCCATTCTCCGACATGAACGCGGCATAGGCCTCTTTCTGGATGGCAGCGATCTCCTCACCGGCATTGAACACATAAACAGCGGTTCGGCCGTCTCGCCACTTGGCATCCCCGGCGCCGCGCTGGGTCATCTCGCTCTGGATCTCCTCCCAGGCGCGTCCTTGCTCAGGCATTTTCATTTCTCAGTCTCCCGCGTTTGACAGCCAGAGTGCGTCAGCAGGAGAAGAAAATCGAGAGGGCGCAGCAAAATTTTGCCGCGCCCTCGTCTGTTCGGATCGGAGAGGTTTCGGGCTAGCTTTCGCGCGAGGCTCTCAACGCTTCGGTCAGCGTGGGTGATTGTAGTGAGCCCACCGCAACATCTATGGCTTTCTCAGCGCATTGTGTGCGAAGCTTGCGCTCCTGAAGCGTCACACGGGCAGTAGACAGCCTGCAAACGCGTTCCGCGGCTTTTTCAATTTTGCTGAGCACGCGTTCTGCGTCAGCGCGGTCGGACAAGTCGTATCCGAGGATTGAGACGTCCTGGTTTTTAACATGCACATCAGACGTTGCGGCAAAGGCTGGGACCATGGCGAGGGTGGATGTTGCGAGTGCGATTGACGCAAGTGTTTTGGGAAGGGTCATTTTATATCCTCCTGCTGAGGGTGATTGTTGTTCTCTCTTCCCACCAAATCACCCCTAGCACACTTTTATCGAAAAACAATATGAACTTTTTGTTACTACATATGTAACATACTCTCGAAGGTTCTAGCTCCAGACGAGATGCTGGCTCGCCGTTCGCGGAAGGGCGCGGCATGAAATCCGCGCCCGATTGGTGGAAACTAAGCTAAAGCGAAATCCGCTCAGCGCGATCGCGCATCTCGCAGCGCCGCCGAAACGAGGGGCGAGTCAATCGACGTGATGGCTTGCTCAATCGCTTCATCCATACATTCATGCACTTCCATGCGCTCGGTCATGGTCCATGTCCTTCCAGTGACGGCGCAGGCCCGCTTGGCGGCGCGCTCCAACCGAATCAGAAGGGCATCCACCTCCGCTGGGTTGGCATGGTCGAGCTGATCAAGCGAGACGCTGATCGTCTTGATCTGCGGCGCCTCAGCTGAGGCGATTCCCGCGGCGAAGCCAACGGCAAGTACAGCACCAGCGATTCTGAGAATGGATTTATGTGGGGACATTTTGATATTTCCTATCGGGTTAGTCCCTAGTACCCACGTCATTTCTAACCCGCCCCAGATCAACAATCAAACCCTGACGCGAATCTACATTTTCTCCCCTTTCGCATTTTCGCGGACCCCGCTAACCAAATGCCCATGGCCAAGTCACAATTCATCTGCCAGTCCTGCGGCGCGACCCATTCGAAATGGTCCGGGCGGTGCGACGCGTGCGGCGAATGGAATACGCTGGTTGAAGAAGCCGTCTCGGGTCCACCGGGTGGACTGAAATCTCCCAAGGGCGGATCGAAGCGTGTCAGCAAGGCGAAATTCTCCGCGCTGAACGGCGATGATGCTCCGCCCGAGCGGATTGTGTTGGGCGTTGATGAACTGGATCGTGTTTTTGGAGGCGGCATCGTTCCGTCCAGCGCAACTCTGATTGGCGGCGATCCGGGGATCGGGAAATCCACGCTGCTGCTCCAGGTGGCCGCGCGCCTCGCCCGCAATGGGCTGACCTCTGTCTATGTCTCGGGGGAGGAAGCCACGGCGCAAATCCAGGACCGGGCGCGGCGGCTCAAAGTGGCGGACAGCCCCGTCCAGCTCGCGACCGAAACGGATCTACGCAAAGTCCTCGCCGCCCTGAAATCGGCCAAGCCGGATTTCGTGGTCATCGATTCAATTCAGACCATGTGGTCGGATAGTCTCGAAGCTGCACCCGGAAGCGTTAGCCAGGTCCGGGCCTGCGGACAGGAGCTGACCCGCTGGGCCAAGACATCTGGCGCGGCGCTGATTCTGGTTGGGCATGTGACCAAGGAAGGGCAGATTGCCGGACCACGCGTCGTCGAGCACATGGTCGACACTGTCTTCTATTTCGAAGGCGAACGCGGTCACCAGTTCCGGATATTGCGGGCAGTCAAAAACCGATTTGGCCCCACCGATGAAATCGGTATCTTCGAGATGCATCAATACGGCCTCGCCCCAGCGCCAGAGCCGTCGGCCCTGTTCCTCTCCTCCGAAGGCGATGAGACTGGCGGAACGGCGGTTTTCGCGGCGATGGAAGGCTCACGCCCGGTGCTCGCGGAAGTACAGGCGCTGGTTGCCCCCAGCGCTTATGGCACGCCGCGCAGATCAATTGTCGGCTGGGACAGCAATCGCCTGGCCATGCTGCTCGCGGTGCTTGAGTCGCGCTGCGGGGTCTCCCTTGGAGGGCGGGACGTCTACCTCTCCGTGGCTGGCGGTTACCGAATGACTGAGCCAGCTGGCGATCTCGCCGCCGCAGCGGCGCTGCTGACATCGGCCTCGTCGAATCCAGGTCCAAGCAAAGCGATCTATTTTGGCGAATTGGCGCTCTCGGGGGCGATCCGCCCGGTGTCGCGCATGGAGCAGCGATTAAAGGAAGCCGCAAGGCTCGGATTCGAGCATGCTTTCGTGCCGGATGGCAGTCCAAAAGCTGTAGAAGGCTTGACGATCACGCCAATCAAGCGCCTATCTCAATTAGTAGAGTTGATCGCACCGGAAGCTGCCTCATGATGGAAGCCCTTACAGCCTTTGATGCCGTGGCGATCGTGATTGTGATCGTTTCGACATTGATGGCCCTGGCGCGTGGATTCATGCGCGAGCTCGCGACACTTGGCGCATTCATCGCTGCGATTGCTGCGGCGTTTTTCGCGCGGCGGTATTTCGTTGACCAACTCGACGCACTCCTGCCCGTCGGATCGCCTGACTGGATGCCGGATGCGATCATATTCGTCGTCGTTTTCCTGGTGGTCTATGTCGCCGTCGCGTGGTTTGGTGCAAATCTCTCCAAGACCATTCAGGGCGTCGATGGAATCGGTTTGTTGGACCGGGTTGCCGGAGGCCTGTTCGGATTTGCACGCGGCGGTGTCGTGCTGGTTTTCTTTGTCTACCTGCTAAACCTCGCCATGGACCGGGATCAGATTCCGGAATTCGTAACGCAGGCAAGGACTTATC
>JANSXJ010000291.1 GCA_024743015.1 Hyphomonas sp.
AATAACGAGTACGACTGTTGGACGCATGAAGCGTTTCCTCCCAAAAGTTGATTGGGGCATAACTTACCTGTTAACCCCCGTCAACCTCCTTATAAAGGGCAAGAATTACCCTCATTCGGCGCTCCAGCGAAAGACTTGGAATCCTTGGCCAAAATGGAAACTGACGCCCAATCCAGGTAAATTGACGCTTGGCATAACGCCGTGTGTCGCGTTTGGCGTTTTCGGCCGCTTGTTCGGCGCTCAGGTCTCCACGCAGATAGGCCAGCAGCCAGGGAATACCGTGCGCCTTCATGGCCGGAAGGTCCTCGGGCAGATTTTGCGCGGCGAGTCCGCGTGCTTCTTCCATCGCCCCTTCCATCAACATGCCCTCGAATCGCCGGTCGATGCGCGAATAAAGCCGAGGGCGCGTTGGCGTCAGCGCGACGCCGAGCCAGTCTTCATTATCGAGAATGGCCCGCCCTTTCTGACCATGGAAAGACGTGATTGACTTTCCTGTCGCAAGCCAGACTTCGAGCGCTCTTGCGAGGCGCTGGCGATCACCCTCTCCGAGCTTGGTGGCGGTTTTCAGATCCACCTGTTCCAGTTTTTCGCGCAAGGCAGCCACTCCGCCGGACTTGTGTATCTCCGTGACTTCCGCACGAATATCATCTGGCACTGGCGGGATTTGCGAGAGCCCCTCGATCAACGCGAGATGGTAAAGTCCGGTTCCGCCAATAAGGATCGGGACTTTTCCACGGCGCTGCACTTTGGCGATGACGGGTTGCACGTCTTCGAGCCATTTTCCGGTCGAGTAACGTTCGCTGGCAGCGACATGGCCAAACAGGTGATGCTCGACCCCATCCATCTCAGCGGCAGTCGGGCGCGCCGAGATCACACGCAAGTCGCGGTAGACCTGCATGGAATCTGCGTTGATAACCTCGCCGTCCAATCGCTTTGCCAGCGCCACGGAGAGCGCAGACTTCCCACTAGCGGTAGGACCGTGAATAAGGATTGCGGGCTTCATGTAATCAGTCGTAAGAAGCACGCCGCAAAGCGTAAAGACAGGAATGTGGCGATGAGCGCAAAAACTACAGATTCCAAGTACATAGCGACGTCCGTGGCACCGAAGGACTATGGATTGGGTGATCTGGGCACCGCGCTCGATCACGCCCTAAAATCTGCTGGCCTGAGCCCGGAAGGCGCAATGCGCACGCTTTCAAACGGTAAGAGATGGTCGGCAATTGAAGTCGATGTTTCGGCACATCGGGATCAAATCGTAGACGCGCGTGCTTCTTTGGCCGAGGCGTTCCGCGATACCGCCGACGTTGCGCTGCTGCCAGCATCGAACCGAAAAAAGAAACTCCTGGTTTCCGACATGGACTCGACCATTATCAAGCAAGAGTGCCTTGATGAACTCGCAGCCTATGCCGGCCTGAAGGACGAAATCGCGGCCATCACCGCGCGCGCGATGGCCGGTGAGCTCGATTTCGAAGGGGCTTTGACCGAGCGCGTTGGCAAGCTCAACGGACTGTCGCTAAGCGCCCTGCAGCGATGCTTCGACGAACGGATTACGCTGATGCCCGGTGCGAAAACGCTGACGGCGACCATGTCCGCGAATGGCGCTTTCTGCCTTCTGGTTTCAGGCGGATTTACCTTCTTTACTTCGCGCGTGGCCGCGATAACTGGTTTTGATGCCGACAAGGGCAACACCTTGATTGACGACGGCGCAGCGCTGACGGGCGAGGTTGGTCGCCCGATCCTCGGAAGGGAAGCAAAGCTTGAAGCTCTGGATGATTGCGCGTTTGCGAACGGAATCACGCGCTCAGACGCTCTTGCGATGGGCGACGGCGCAAACGATCTCGCGATGATTGAAGCCGCCGGCCTGGGGCTGGCAGTGCACGCGAAACCGATCGTCGCCTCAGCCGCAGACGCCGCAATTGGTGTCACAGACCTGACGGCTGCTCTCTACTTCCAGGGCTTTACTGATGATGAGATCGTCTGGCGCGATTGATCAGCCACGAACTTCGATATCGATCGCCTCGAACAGAGTCTGCCCACGTCGGTAAACGCGCAGCAGGAGCGGCTGGCCGGAGCGCCCGAGCGCCTCATCCATAGCCAGAAGCGCGTCCTCGGGTGTTTCGACGGTTTCAAACGCCATCTCGATGACAACATCGCCCTTTTGGAGCTTTCCGAAGCTCGGTCCGCGCGGAGAGACAACCCGCACAAGGACACCGTTCACATCGCCCGGAATTCTGTACCGACGGCGATCATCTTCCGTCAGTTCGACGAGGTCGACACCCAACGGATTGTCCGTCAGCGTGCTGTCGGTCTCAGGCGCCTCTGCTTCTTCCTCATCCGTATCGGCATCGAGCTCACCGAGTTCAAAGCTGACCGTTCGAGTACGCCCATCACGAACGAGCAGGACATCCACCGCTTTGCCAATTTCTGTGTCTGCAACAATGCGGCTGAGCGCTCTCTCGTCTTTGACGGGTCGTCCATCAAACTCGAGGATCAGATCGCCAATCTCGAAATCGGCTTTTGAGGCCGGACCGTCATCGGTGATGCGGGTCAAGATTACACCGGTGCCTTCTTCCAGCCCATACGCTCTGGCGATGCCACGGTCAGCATCCTGAATGTTGACTCCGAACCAGCCGCGGCGCGCTTTACCAAACTCGACCAGTTGCTCACTGACCTGCTTGGCGAGGTTGGACGGGATAGAAAACCCGAGTCCGACCGACCCTCCGGTCGGGGTGATGATTGCCGTATTCACGCCGAGCACTTCACCATTCAGATTGAACAGCGGCCCGCCGGAATTCCCCGAATTAATCGCCGCGTCGGTCTGGATGTAGTTATCATAGTTGCCGGATTGAATATCGCGGTTTCGGGCCGAAACGATACCGACCGAAACGGATCCGCCAAACCCGAACGGGTTACCGATCGCCATGACCCAGTCACCAACTTCCGCCTGCTCGCTGTCCGCCCATTCCACGAAGGCAAACGGGTCTGCCTGTGTAACTTTCAACACCGCAACATCTGTCGCAGCATCCGTTCCGATCAGCTCAGCCCGCAGGGTGCGACCATCGGAAAAGATCGCATTGATCTCGTCAGCGCCCTCAATCACGTGATTATTGGTGACGATCAGGCCATCCGCGGAGATCAGAAAGCCGGAACCTAACGCGCCTTCCTGGCTGAAGCCTTCCGGATCGCGTCCGAAAAATTCGTTGAAATCCTGAAGTGGTCCGTCCTCGAATTGTGGAAGCTCGCTCGCCACCAAGCGTGACGTCGTGATGTTCACGACGGCGGGCATGAGGCGTTTGGAGAGTTCGGCGAAACTGTCCGGCCGCGTGCCTTGATCAACTCTCTCGACCGCTTCGGAAAGAGACTGACCCATAGCCGGGCCAGATGCGATCAGCGCCAGGGACAGGGCAAAAACGGTTCGACGCATTAATCAGGCTCTCCTACAGGTGTAACACGCATCATAGCTCTAACTAGGGCAGTATCTGGGCAAGGCGCAAGTCCATCTCACCCACCGAATCTCACCATAAGGTAAAGCAAAAGCGCACCAATCGCCATCGACCACAGTCCGGACTGTCGAATGGTCGCTTCCGGCATCTCAGCCAACCAGGCCCCGAACCGCTTCATCGCGTCTGGTGCACCGGCATAGATCGCCCCCTCGAGCAGGAACCAGACCCCGATTCCGGCCAAAACAATCGTCAGCATGATCTTAAGCTCCCGAATCAAAAAACCCCGCCCAACATAAGCTGGACGGGGCTGGTTTGATATGTGCACTTATCTAGCGGCGCGCTGAACCATTGGCGCGAGCGCGTTCTATGAACTCGTCACACAGCCCAAGCTGGTTCGGCCCGACAACGATACGCGTTGGCTCTTGCTGGCTCCGCGGACCAGAGCTCTCTGTGTCCGCTGAGTCGCCGATGTCCCCGACACCAAACGCCTTCTCACATGCGATGAGGGCGCGTTGGAAACGGAAGAATTCGGCATCCTGCTCATAGGCCGAGGCATAGATCTCGTTCCGCTGCGCATCGCCTTCACCGCGGATCTGCTCCGCTTCACGACGGGCCTCAGCGAGGAGAACGGTTTTCTCACGATCAGCTTCGGCTCGAACCAGTTTGGCGCGCTCGTCGCCTTCGGCTCGGATTTGCTCAGCTTGCTGGTTCCGCGTCGCAGCCATCCGGTC
The DNA here is from genome assembly GCA_024743015.1 of Hyphomonas sp. GTDB lineage: Bacteria > Pseudomonadota > Alphaproteobacteria > Caulobacterales > Hyphomonadaceae > Henriciella. Next base: position 4,175 of record JANSXJ010000291.1, read on the forward strand.
GAAGACCCGCTGCGACACATCCGGCGGCAGATCCACACGCTTGATGCGGACATCGATAATATCGATCCCGCGTCCCGCGATTGCTGTAGACAGGCTCTCACGGATTTCATCCATGAGTTCCGACCGCTGCCCCGAGATGATCTCTTCCGGCAACTGGCTACCGAGCGCGTTACGGATCGCGGTGTCTGTGAATCGCAGCAACTGGTTCTGCGCTTCGCGCTGAGTTCCCAGGCGCTGATAGAAGGCCAGAGGCTCTGCAATGCGCCACCGCACGAAGGCGTCAACGATCAGCTGCTCCTGGTTCGAGGCAAAGACTTCAATGTCCGGCACGTCGAGGCCCAGATTGCGTTTGTCATAGGTAACAACCGACTGAACAAACGGGATCTTGAATTTAAGCCCCGCTTCATCGGCGCCTGGCTCATTATAGGCTTCCACTGCACGACCAACCTGCAAGACCAGCGACTGCTGGCGTTGATCGACAATGAAGAACGAATTCAGCAACGCAATGATCGCGGCGAAAACGACGACAATTCCGAGAATTCCAAACGGTTTCATGTCTAGTTACCTCCACGATTTACGCGGTCGAGCGGCAGGTAAGGCACCGCACCGGAATCGCT
>JANSXJ010000190.1 GCA_024743015.1 Hyphomonas sp.
ACGACAAGGCATCAACTGGGTGAAAATACTTCAATCTCCATAGGCTTGAGACCGGTCTCAAAGGCCAGGGGATTCTCCATCTTGGGGAGCGCCAGCATGGCGTCGATGGCCTGTTTCGCACGCACGCGGATCGGTTCATCAATAGTCACCTCATGCTTCATCTCGATCAGGCAATCGAGAATATTCTCGAGCGTGATCTGCTTCATGTGAGGGCAGAGATTACACGGGCGCACAAAGTCGACGCCGGGATTATCGCTCGCGACATTGTCTGACATGGAACATTCGGTCAGCAATACGACTTTGGCCGGGTTCTCATCTTTGACATAGTTTGCCAGCGCCGCTGTGGAGCCTGCAAAGTCAGCCGCTTCGAGAACATCCGGCGGACATTCAGGGTGCGCCAGAACGACGACGCCTGGATGGGCCTCGCGCAGCGCGTCAACATCGTCTGCGCTAAACAATTCATGCACTTCGCATGCGCCTGGCCAGGTGATGATGCGGATATTGGTTTGTGCCGCAACATTCTTGGCGAGGTACTGATCCGGGACCAGAACCACCGTGTCGGTGTTCCACTCTTTTGCAATGGCCTCGACGACTTGCGCCGCGTTGGAGCTGGTGCACGTGATGTGACACTCGGCTTTCACATCAGCGGTCGTGTTCACATAAGTCACCACCGGATAGTCCGGGTAGCGTTCCTTGATAAGTCGAACATCGGCGCCGGTAATGGAGCTTGCCAGAGAGCAACCAGCTTCGAGGCTGGAAATCAGGACCATCTTGCTTGGCGCAAGGATCTTCGAGGTTTCGGCCATGAAGTGCACGCCTGCCTGGACGATGATATCGGCATCGACTTCGGCGGCCTCGCGGGCGAGTTGCAGACTATCGCCGCGAAAATCGCCAACCAGACGGAAAATATCCGGCGTCATGTAATTGTGCGCGAGGATGACCGCATTCTTCTCGGCTTTGAGATCATTGATCGCCGCAACCAAAGGCGCGACGGCGGGCCATTCCATCGGTGTGATGAAATCATTTACCAGAGGGTAGAGATGGTCGGTCTTGGCTTTCACCTCGTCATCATAGGCAAGGCCTCTCGCTTCTGCTGCCGTTGCGGCGCGAAGGGGGGTCGGGGTCGGACACCCGGGTCCGGAATCAATCAGTCTTGCCATATCAGCCTCCTGTTATGCTCAATATGAGCATTATATGGGCGCGCGAAGTTCGAATTCAAGAATTGGTCTCAAAAATCAGAGAAACCCAACACGCCCCACCCTTATGCTACGGGTGAGCAAAAGCGCATTAGAGCAAAAAAACCAGTTAGGCAAGACAATCTTGGTGCCAGCGATCTGTAACGCGCGCTACAGCAGGCAGGGCCGGTTAACCCTCTGTTAACGATAAATTTCTTGCATGAGAACAAAAGATGAATATAGACATTGGAACACAAGGAGAACAGATATGCGTGAGATCAAGTTTCGTGGCCGTTCGGGAAAGGCTTATTCATTTGTGCGGATGGCGCCCACTGCTCCCTGGGCACGTGAAGCGGGGGTTGCGCTATTCGCCGCGCAGGGGCCGTTTGGTTGGCGCGTTGTGCGCCTCACCACACTTCGCGGTCGTTTGCATGACGTTCAACCAATCTGGGCCTGGGCGGATGCAGAGCGATATGGTGCGCGCTCGGTATTCGTGATGCGGGAAACAGATCCGAGCGATCGCGCCGCAGCCCTGAAAGACTTGGAAGCAGGCCTAAATCCCGTGCTGGAACAGCCAAGTGCAGACTTGGCGCTCGCCGCCTAGTTCTGCAGACGCGCCCCATACCAGGCCTCGACGTCCGTTTCGATAAATGCGAGGGGGCGCGGGCCGGGCTGAATGAGCGTGCGTTGAAAGTCCGACTCAGAATAGCGTTGTCCAAGCACAGCCTTGGCGCGCTCAGCCAGAGCCTCGAATCTGTGATAAGCGGCGGATACCGAGGTGAAGTAACCCGGTCGCGCCATGATCCGCAGTGCCAATTGTCTGGCCAGCGGTTCACTCAATCCAGCATTTTCGACCACATAAGTCGTCGCTTCCGATAGCGACCACCGGTTTAGGTGAATGCCTGTATCTGTTGCTGCAAGGGTCGATTGGATCAGCAGGATGGATGCGTGCGCCGCCTGGTTTATCGGCTCCGTCGGTGGCGGTTGATACGAGTTCTGCCAGACATAAAGACGCCACGCTTCATCAATGGCGGGATAGGCCGTCAGCGTTCGATAGCCCGGCAACTCGCCGTCACCTTCCGTGCGCCAGGTCAGATAGGGCTGAGTGGTCCACAGCTCCCGATAGGCGGCGATGCTGCGCGCTTGTGCCTCAAAACTCGGGTCTTTCTCAATTCTGGCCCAGACGCTCTTTGGAGCGAGATCTCTTATCGTTTCGACTGCCACCGGTGCGATGTCCGAGGCAGGTCCAGCGATTTCGGCGACAGGTTCGGAGGTGAGGTCTTCATACCATGCGAGAAACTGTTCGAGGCGGTCCGGAGGGTCCAAAGCGTCTGGCAACACATTCCCGTCCTCATCGACCGGCAACACCAATAGGTCTCTCAAAGCCGTGGATTGGGCCGCGACGTCATCGATGTGGCGAGCATGCAAGCGCTCGCTGCGTAAGGGGTCGCCGGTGGACGCCTTGAGAATGCCGACAAACAGGTCCTGACCTTTTGGTTGAGCCCAGATCCCGGCATGGTCCGAGGCGTCCTCAGCCATATCCGCAATTGTGTTTGCCAGGTCTTGCAGGGCCGGCCGGAGACGCTCCGAGACCTCTCTGCGTACGACCGAGACCAATTGTTCGCGCTGATCGGCTGGGAGGTCGGAGAGATCGAGCGTCAATGCCGCAAATGTCGTGGTCAGCAGATCGAGTGCGGCGGCGTCATCGGCGGTTAGCTGCTCCAGTCTTTGCCGGGTTTCATCTGCAAGTGCCCGCGGCAAATCGAGGCCAGCCGCGCGATCTGCAATCAACCGCCGCCGCGTATCCTCTACCGCAGCGCTCAGGCTTTGAAGGCGGGAGATGTATGCTGCCGCATCATCCATCGTATTGATGGTTTGCTGATAGGCGAGCAGGTGAGGGCCTTCGATCCAGATCCCGGAGAACGGGTCGACCGCGTAAGGTCGCTGCGCACTGTAGTCGAAACGTCCATATCCGAGTTGCTCCAGGGCGATCAGATCGACAATCGCGGTTTCCGCAATGGCGAGGTCCCGCGTGAGCGGATGCTGTTCCGGCAGCCGGGGGCGCTGGCGCAGGCGTTGCAGCAACTCGATCCGCACCAGTCGGCCGCGCTCAAATCCGGCCTGTGAGTGATTGTCGAGCGTGAACACGGTCGACGGACCGAGCGCGGTCTCCATATTCATGCGGCTCGCGGTTTCCGGTGACAGGGCAAGCTCAGTACGCAGAAAATCAGCCGCAATAGCCTGCGATTGCGTGATTGCGCGCCGGGTCGAGCGCTGTCCGTCATCGCTCTGGCTGCATGCGACCGGTACAAACAGTAAAGATGCGGCAAGGATGGAAATTGGGAATGATCGCGCCCGTTTCATCGCCCCAGATAAGCGTGATTTGTGAAAAGAAGTATGAAACATCTGCAATTGCTGCATTCCTTCCCACTCTTCCTGTTGTCGGCCTTGGTCATTTCCGTTACACCCCGCCAGTCTTATCAAGCGGAGTGACCCGTGGAAAATACCCCGAACACACAACAACCTGAACTGACCGGAAACGTTCTGTTCTACAAAAACCCTCAACCTCTGAACGCGGAACAACATGCCGGTTTGGGTGTAAAGCAGATTGATGATCCCTTCGGCTTTCTGCGGACCGCACACGCCATTCCGGTGACCGTGACCGAATTCGGCATGGCTGCCACCTCCTATCCGATCATTTTTGTCGGCGATCAGATGACACCCGTCGTTGCTATGGGGGTTCGCCAAAACGAAAACCTTTTCGTGCGCGAGGATGGTCAGACTGAGCAGGATTACTACATCCCGGCATTCGTTCGCCGTTATCCTTTCGTTTTCGCAAATGACAGCAACAGTGAGCGTCTGCTGCTCTGCGTTGATCGCGATGCCCCTATGGTGACCAATCAGCCTGAGGTTCCACTGTTCGAAAACGGTGAGCCCAGTGCCTTCACCAAAAACGCCATCCAATTCTGCGAAGAGTTCGAACGCCAGCGTCGTGCGACCGATGAATTTGTGACGATTATCCGCAATATGGGGCTGTTTGAGCAGAAAACCGTCACCTTCCAACCGCGCGACCAGCAGGGTAACTCGGTCGGCGAGGCACAGAAAATCGCAGATTACTGGGCGATTGATGAGAACAAGCTGGCGGAGCTGACAAAAGAACAGTTCGAGGAGCTGCGCACAAATGGCGCGCTTGGCGCGATCTATGCGCACATTCTGTCTCTGCTCAACTGGCAGCGGATCATTCAGCGTGCGCTAGCGGTTCCACAACCGGACGCAGCGCAACCCGCCGCTGAAGCGCCGATCGCTTAAGCCTGGGGACCAATCGGAATTTCTAAAGGCGGCGCACCAGCGTCGCCTTTTTTAATGCGTGAGGTGCGCGGCATGCCGGTCACATATTCGCGAGGTGGTTTTCCTGTTAAGCAGGGTCCGATATGTAGCCCGCAACATCGATAACTGGATTTTTGCATGGCCTTTTTTCGTTTCGCGTTTCTTAGCCTCGTCATTGCATTGACGGGATGGCTTCCGGCGCTCAGCCAGCCAGTGGACGGAGGGCATGCCCGCGTCGAACTGATCAGCGAGCGAGCGCTCGCCGTGCCGGGCGAAACTGTCTGGTTTGGTCTATCCTTCGAGATTGACCCCAATTGGCATATTTACTGGCGCAATGCCGGTGATGCGGGCATCCCGCCGCAGATTACATGGCGTGAATCTGGCGGCATCGCACCGAACGAGATCAGCGCGTTCTCATGGCCTCTGCCCGAATTGTTGCCTGTCGTGCCCGGCCAGATCATGGATTACGGCTATTCGGACCAGATTGTTCTGCCCTTTATGGTGACATTGCCGGACGACACGGAAGGACCATTGCTGTTCGATGGCGTCGCCGATTACCTGATCTGCGAAGATGTCTGCATCCCGGAAAGCGTAGACATTCGCCTGATGCTATCGGTCGGAGGGGCGCAGATACCCGATCAATACGGCGCGGACCTGATCCAGGCTGCGCTCAGCGATGTTCCTCCGGAGTTTTCCGGTGAAGCGAGACTATCCGACGCCGGGACCCATTGGGTGCTGTCCGCGGCAGGTCCAGAGCTTGCAGGCCTGAAAGGCGAAGCGCGCTTCTTCCCATATGCGCACGAGATCAAACACGCGGCGGATCAACCGGTCCGTTACGGGCCACAAGGCTTGCAGATCCAGCTCACCCCGGATCGCGAAGGCGACCCACTTCCGGAATCGATTTCCGGAGTCATCAAGCTTGGTGAGACGGCTGTCGCGATTTCGGCTGAAACCGGCTCGATATTGCCGGGAACAACTGGGTCAGGCGGCACGGCGGCCCAAGCTGCAGGGGGCGGCGCCAGTCTGCCTCTATTGATGGGTTTTGCCCTGATCGGCGGGTTGATCCTCAATCTGATGCCTTGCGTCCTGCCAGTTCTGTCGATCAAGGCGATGGGCGTGGTTTCGGCAACAGCCAATGGGCATGAGCGCGAGGCCCGACTGCATGGTCTTTGGTATGCGGCAGGCGTGCTGGTCAGTTTTGGGACGCTTGCAGCTGCCGTCCTCAGCGTCCGCGCCGCGACGGGCGTCGCGATCTGGGGATTCTGGTTGCAAAACCCGATCCTGGTGACGGCGCTGATCCTGATCATTTTCCTGATCGGTTTGTGGCTGCTCGGCATGTTTGAGCTTGGCGGTTCGATCCAGGGGGTCGGCTCTGATCTCGCTGCCAAACAGGGGAGCGCAGGTGCGTTCTTTACGGGTGTCCTGGCGGCGATTGTCGGCGCGCCCTGTACCGGGCCCTTTCTCGGTGCGGCGCTTGGCGCCGTCATGGCCCAGCCAGCCGTCAATGTGATCCTGGTGCTTCTCACCATGGGCCTCGGCATGGCCTTGCCCTTCCTGGCGCTGAGCTTCCTGCCGGGCCTGCAGAAAATGATCCCGAAGCCCGGTGCTTGGATGGAGACGCTGAAACAGGTCTTCGCCTTCCCGATGTTCCTGACGGCAGCCTGGTTGCTTTCGGTGCTGGGGGCGCTTGGCGGATACCGTATGGCGGCCATGGTCGTTGCCGGTGCAGCGCTGATCGCATTCGGTATTTGGGCGCTGAAATCAGCCGGGCAGGGGGCGAAAGCTATTCTCCTCTCCGTTCTGGGTCTCGCTATTATTGTCCCCGTCTTCGGCCTGATCTCGGCGACGAGTTCCGTGGAGGTGCTGTTTGGCGTGCTCTGGCTGGCAGGATTGATCGCGGCTTTCATCGTGATTGCGCGGCTTGGTAAGGACATGACCGCGCACATTGCACGCGGTGTCGCAGGCCTGGCGATTGTCACCGGCCTTGTCTGGCCTCTCGCACAAGCGCGCAGTGCCCTTTCCGTCGAAGGACCGACCGAAGCGTATGCGGCTAAGTATGAAACCGAGGCCTGGTCGCCGGAGCGTGTTGCTGAACTGACCGCGGAAGGGCGCGCTATCTTCGTCGATTTCACCGCAGAGTGGTGCGTCACCTGTCAGGCGAACAAGCTGCAAACCCTGCAGACCAAACCGGTGACGGAGGCGTTTGAAGCCGGCAATGTCGCCTTCCTCGTGGCCGACTTCACAAATGGCGACAAGACGATTGCGCTCGAGCTGCAAAAGCACAACCGGGCCGGGGTGCCGATGTATCTCTGGTACGCACCGGGTGAGACAGAGCCACAAGTGCTCCCGGAATTGTTATCTATCGATCTTGTAACAGGACTTGTCGCCGCCGCGAGCTAGGATAGTTTACAGCTGTAGCTGGATCAGTTTTGGAGTTTTGAACATGACGACTTTCACACGCCGCAATCTCGGCCTCGCTGCTGGCATGGCCACAGCCGTCGCTTTGAC
>JANSXJ010000368.1 GCA_024743015.1 Hyphomonas sp.
CTGGAGCTCGGCAGGCGCACTTCTCTACTCCTATACGGGCCGGGCGCTCGTTTATCGAAAGCTAGGTGTTTCGTCCCGTGGTGTGGTGGTAGCTTACCGTCAGCCACTGAGAAGGAAGCACTATGGGACAGATATTGCACGGCAGCGCCACGACCACGCACGCGGTCCGAGCAGCAATACAGCGATCGAAAGCTTCGATCGCGGAGCTAGCCGAGATGTACCACCTCAACGAGAAGACCGTTCGCAAATGGCGAAAACGGACCTCTGTCGAGGACGCGCGCATGGGGCCGAAGCAGGTGCGCTCTTCGGTTCTTTCGCCGCAGGAGGAAGCAATGTGCCTCGCGTTCCGGCGTCACACGCTATTGCCACTGGACGATTGCCTCTACGCTCTACAGGCGACGATCCCGAATTTGTCCCGCTCGGCGCTTCATCGACTATTCCAGCGTCACGGCATCAGCAGATTGCCCGATGTGAAGGGGGAGCCGAAGAAGCGCTTCAAAAGCTATCCGATCGGCTACTTCCATATCGATATCGCCGAGGTGCGCACCGAAGAAGGTAAGCTGCATCTGTTCGTCGCCATCGATCGGACCAGCAAGTTCGCCTTCGTGCGGCTTGAAGAGAAGGCTAATACCAAGACGGCATCGGCCTTTCTGAACGCACTGGTCGAGGCCGTCCCTTATACCATCCATACGGTTCTGACCGATAACGGCATCCAGTTCGCCGACCTGCCCAAGAACCGAAACGGGCCGACCGCCCGCTTCCGGGGCCATCCTTTCGACCGAGCATGCTGGCGGCACGACATCGAGCATCGGATCACCAAGCCAAACCATCCATGGACGAACGGACAGGTTGAGCGGATGAACCGAACCATCAAGGAAGCCACCGTACGGCGCTATCACTATGGTTCGCACGAGCAACTGCGATCGCATCTCGACGACTTCATCGCCGCTTACAACTACGCTCGTAGAATGAAGACGCTACGGGGCCTCACGCCATTCGAGTTCATCGCCAAACAGTGGACAGAAGATCCCAAACGCTTCCAAAGCGATCCAACCCATCACATGCCGGGATTGAACACCTAGGTTGAAAACCCATTCATTGTTTTGATCTTTCTTGGCAAATCAGATTCGGTTTGAGTCTGGCTACCAAGGAGGATGCAATGGCTGATCTGTTCTGGTTGTCCGACGAAGCCTGGGCTGCGATCGAACCGCATTTGCCCAAGGGCTTGCCTGGCAAGCGCAGGGTTGATGATCGTACCGTGATCTCGGGCATTTTGCATGTGCTCAAGACCGGCTGTCGATGGCGCGATGTGCCGCCGCAATATGGCCCGCCGACGACCATCTACAACCGTTACCATCGCTGGTCGCAGCGCCGCATCTGGCAGCGCATCTTCGAAAAGATGGCCGCCAGCGGACCGGTGCCCGAGGAACTGTCGATCGACACCTCTCACATCAAGGCCCACCGCTCGGCTCAGACATCAAAAGGGGGGCGTGGTCGCAAGCGATTGGCACGTCGCGTGGCGGAAGAACGAGCAAGATCCATGCTTTGGCCGATGATCAAGGCAGACCTGTCGCCTTCGCACTGACACCGGGCAACGTTGCCGACATCACCATCGCGATCCCGTTGCTGGAAGGGATGGGTTGCCCCAAAAGGCTGTTGGCGGACAAGGCTTACGACGCCGACAGGCTGCGCAACTGGCTCAAGGCGCGCCGCATCAAACCGGTCATCCCGTCCAATGCCACACGCAACCGCCCGTACCCGCTCGACCGGCGTGCTTATCGCCGCCGCAACATGATCGAGCGCATGTTCGGCAGGCTCAAGAACTGGAGACGGAGCGCAACGCGCTATGACAGGCTCGCTCAAAACTACCTCTCTGCAATCGCTCTTGTTTCTATCGTCATCGCATGGACCTGAATGAGCCCCCAACCTAGTCCCGATACGTCGCACATTCGTTAGGCATTTCCGTGGGCCTTGAAGAGCAGAATCCATGCTACCGGGACAGAAGTACGACGCGGCAGTTTGTTGGAGAACTCCTTATTGGGCCGCCGTGCATTCCACGTTCGCGGACATTGAGGGCGCCGTGAAACCGCCCGACAATCTTGTACGGATCACTGGAGAGACAAGAGGTCACTATCGACCGCGGCGCCATGTTCTACTTCAATCCACGCGGCAAGCTAGCAAACCATCCGTTCCCGATAAACGCTCAATGCTACAGATCTTAGCGTAATATTGAAGTTCAAGACTTATGAAATATATAAAAAGATTATTGTTAGGCCCGTCACGAAAAATAGTACAAGTAATAAACGAAAACCGTGTCTTCAGAGGAGTTTTCTTTGAAGGTCAATATGAAGATAGCTGGATAATAGCTGATACCGCTCATGGTCAATTCATAGTTAATACGTCTGACAAAGTGATCGGAAAAACTTGTTACAAGGAGCGATCAGCTTACGATTATGACAGATTAAATTTGGCTTACCATTTAATTCCACATATCGAAAAAAGAAGAACTCTTGTCGACGTGGGCGCAAATATCGGGACTGTTTCAATTTCCGCACTTCGATCTCGTCAATTTCAGAATGTAATTGCGATTGAGCCCGAGCCGAACAACTTCAAGGCGCTGAAGCTAAACACGGTGCTAAACGATCTCGAGGATCGAATTACATCGATAAATGTCGCAGTAGGGAAAGAGGAAGACGAGAATCTCATGTTTGAACTAAGCGAAACGAACCATGGGGATCATCGAGTTCGTCTAGTTGAAGAAGATGGGATTTTTGCCGAACGGTATAGGAAAGTAATTCAAGTAAAATCGCATACTCTTAACAGTCTCATGCAGCACGAAGATCTAGAAACACTCTTTCTCTGGATTGACACGCAAGGATATGAAGGTGCAGTCTTGAGCGGAGCTAGCGCCCTGATTGAAAGTAGAGTTCCAATCTGCTTTGAGTTCTGGCCCTATGGATTGCAAAGGTCGGGGGGCTTTGATTCAATGAAGCATTCACTTGCTCAAGGAGCCTACCGCCATCTCGTCGACTTGAATCACCCAAATCTTGTATTGCCTTTTTCTGTTCAACAACTAGACAATATATCCAAACGCGTCGGAATAGAAGGCGATTTTACCGATGTTCTCGTCTTTTAGCGCGTTCGTAGACTCTCCCCTATTGAGCTCTTCGGTAGCGGCTCCCTACATGCAATTCTGGAACAGAGCCGGACTGCAATCATGAAGGCTGTGATACATCTTACTAATCGGTTCGTTGGCTCTCGACCAATGATCACCAAGATTGTGGAGAATATCAGCTGGCTACTCCTAGATAAGGTGTTTCGAATGGGTGTAGGCCTGATAGTAGGCGTGTGGGTCGCACGCTACCTCGGACCAAGCCAATATGGGTTGTTGAGTTTTGCCGTGGCGTTTGTGTCTCTGTTTGCACCCTTGGCAGGACTTGGCATGCAGTCGATTGTAGTGCGTGACATCGTTCGCACGCCAACACACAAACATGAAATTCTCGGCACAGCCGCACTGATGCAGTTTTTGAGTAGCGTTTTGGCTTACATGCTAATCCTTGCGTCAATTGCGGTGATGCGTCCAGACGACATGTTGGCGAAAGCACTCGTCGCAATCATCGGATCAATGATATTGTTCAGGGCGGTCGAAGTATCGGCCTGGTGGTTTGAGTCCCAGGTACTCTCAAAGTACACGGTGTGGGTTCGCATGGGCAGCCTTGTTTTATTTTCTGGACTGAAAGTTGGCCTGATCCTGCTTCAGGCACCGTTAATTGCATTCGCGTGGACTATAATGAGCGAGGCTTTGGCAGCGGCAA
>JANSXJ010000426.1 GCA_024743015.1 Hyphomonas sp.
AACGCTGAATGTCCATCCCTATGTCAAAGGCATGGACGGGCATCCTGAGCTGCTCGAAATCATCAAGGAACCGGAAGACAAGCTGAACTTTGGTGGTGGCTGGCATTCCGACATGTCCTTCCTCGAAGAACCAGCGCTAGGGTCAATTCTCTACGGGGTCGAAATTCCGGCATTTGGAGGCGACACCCTGTTTGCCAATCAGATTGCGGCCTATGAGGCGCTTTCAGATGGCATGAAGGACATGCTTTCGGGTCTGAACGCGGTGCATTCAGCAAGCCGGGAATACAGCTCCAAAGGTGCGTCCGCCCAGGACCGCCAGTCCATGCAGTCGGAAGTGGCTATTGATGCACCCGAATTCGAGCATCCGGTTGTCCGCACGCACCCCGAGACAGGCCGCAAAGGCCTTTATGTGAACCCGGCTTTCACACTGCGGTTCGCCGGCATGACAAAGCGCGAGAGCCGGCCCTTGCTGCACTTCCTCTTCGAGCATTCTCGTGATGAACGGTTCACCTGCCGCTTCCGCTGGAGCCAGAACGCCGTCGCCTTCTGGGACAATCGCTGTTGCTGGCATTACGCACTGAACGATTATCAAGGCCAGCGACGCCACATGCGCCGGGCGACAGTGAACGGCGATCGACCGCGCTAGCCACACCCGTTTCGTGAACGAGTATCGGATCTCAGTTCCTCCGGAGGCGTAAATGACAGAGCGCTCGATACGCCCATCTTTGGCTGATCGACTGGTCGCCCTGGCGCATTCGCGTTGGCTACTTCCTGTCCTTTTATTGGTGCAGGTGATCGAGACCTCTGTGCTGCCTTTGCCATATGAAGCGGCGTTCATCGCGCTTTGTCTCGCTGCTCGCGGACGAATCTGGGTGTTCGTCGCAGTTTCCGTGCTCGGTAGCGCCATTGGAGGTTCGATCGTCTACGCGATCGGCGCGGCTTATTTTGAACCCGTGATCAGTCGCCTCGGTATCGAGGCCCTTGCGGCGACCTACTCGGAACGCTTCGCAGACCGCGGCGCGTCATACATCTTTCTTGGCGGCACAACGCCGGCGCCGTCTTACCTGATCAATTTGATCGCCGGGGCGTCTGGATATCCCTATTGGGAATTTCTCGGCATTTTCTCTGTCAGCAGATTCATTCGATTCTTCATCCTTGGAGGATTGCTGTTTCTATTCGGTCCACAGATTGTCGACGTCTGGGAACGGTCGCCGAAAAGCGTGAAGCGGGCGCTATGGGTCGTACTGCTCGCAGGTCTTCTTTATTGGTTTGTCACCGGTTTCAGCGAGTGAAGCTGGCCTAGCGTCATAGCTTGCCAATCAATGCCCATCCCGCCACAGTTCGGAAAAATAGTGGGAGGCAGATTGCATGATCAGGAATATACTCTTCGGAATCGGCGGCGTACTGGCGCTGTTGGTTGTCGTCATTCTGTTTCGGACATTCAATTATGGCGGCGTGCCGAGCGATGTCCGCGAGATCGTTCTTCCCGAAGTACCGGAATTTGATTCCAACATCGCGGCTGAACACCTGGGTGAGGCCATTCGTTTCCAAACCGTCACTGTCGCGCCGGGCGATCCCCGCGTCGGACAGGAAGGCCCGTGGCTCGCGCTCCAGGACTGGATGGAAGAAACCTACCCGGCCTTCCACGCTGCCGCCAACAAGGAAACCATTCCCGGCGGCTATAGTTTACTATTCACCTGGCAAGGATCCGACTCTAGCCTCGACCCGATCCTGCTCATGGCCCACCAGGATGTGGTGCCGGTCAATATCGGCACAGAGAGCGACTGGGACGCACCTCCCTTCTCCGGCGCCATTCAGGACGGCTATGTCTATGGCCGCGGAGCCATCGACGATAAGGGCTCAATGGTCGGGCTGCTGGAAGCGCTGGATGCGTTGGCAGTTTCCGGATTCGCGCCAAAACGCACCGTGTTGCTGATGCTGGGACATGATGAGGAAGTGTCCGGCTCTGGCGCGGCGGCGGGCGTCGAACTGCTCAAATCACGCGGCATTTCGCCGATCATGGCGCTGGATGAAGGCTTCATGGCCGTTGAGAATAATCCGCTGACCGGCGGCACACTGGCCTTTATCGGAATCGCCGAGAAAGGCTATGTCACCCTGCAACTGACGGTCACGGCGGCTGGTGGGCACTCCTCTACGCCGCCGCGCAACAGCGCCACAGTGCGCCTGTCTCGGGCCTTGATCGCGCTGGATGAAAACCAGATGCCGGCGGACTTCTCCAAACCCCCCGTCTCAACCTTGTTCAAATCCTCGGCGTCGGACATGCCGTTCATGATGCGCATGGCGTTCGCCAATCAATGGCTGTTTGGGGGCATGATCGAAGAGCAAATGGGCGCAATCCCTCAAGCCAATGCGATGATCCGCACTACGACGGCACCAACCATGCTGACGGGCTCTGCCAAGGAGAATGTTCTCGCTCAGCGCGCCACGGCGATCATCAATTTCCGCATCCATCCGAACGATACCGAAGAGAGCATCATTGAACACGTGAAACGCGTGACCAAAGACATAGACGGGCTCGAAGTTTCGCTAGGTCGCAGCGGTATCCGTGGCACAGGGGCCTCGCCCGTGAGCCCGATGGATAACCTGGCTTATGGCGTTCTTTATGCTGTCGCAGCCGATTCCAGCGGCGCTCCGGTCACACCTGGCCTGGTCCTCGGCGCTACCGATGGTCGCTATGCCACGGCGATCACCGACAGCGTCTATCGCTTCATGCCAGCTGTCATGTCGCCGGAAGATCTGACGGGTTTCCACGGCACGAATGAGCGCATTACCGTGGAAAACATGGGCCGTCTCGCGAAGGGTTACGCGCAGATCATTCTCGCCATGGATGCGAATGAAGAGTGAAACTAGGCTCCGAAGGTGAGAAGTCCGCAGATACCTGCAAAGGCAGGCATCCATAGACATCTGATCCCTCTCGTCCTCAGGGCAACTTCTGTCCATAGGTTCCTGCCTTCGCAGGAACCAGCGGAGATATGATACCTAGAGCGCAGCAATCACTGCATCGCCCATCTCAGACGTGGATAACGTACCACCTAGATCGCGCGTCCGGGCACCGGCATCCAGCGCCTTGCCCACGGCAGCGAACAGGCGATCCGCCGCCTCGGCCTGGCCGAGCGACCAGCGCAGCGCCATCTCCAGCGAGAGGATCGCGGCGCAGGGATTGGCGAAGCCTTTTCCGGCAAT
>JANSXJ010000036.1 GCA_024743015.1 Hyphomonas sp.
TCAGCGCCGGTCGGCGCCGCCAGTATTCCCGTGCGCGGGATCGACGCCGAATGGCCGGGACCCGGGTTTGCCGGGGCCTGGTTCACGAGAGCCCGTTTCCGGTGTCAGCCGGACGCGCCAATCATGCCTTGAAACAAGAGAACATATTCATCGGGCAACAGTTGTGTGTGATGGAATATCAGGTCTCACGAGAAACCTCTCCGAGAATCATTTTCCCACCCAGGAGAGCCCAGTTTTTGAAGTCCAGCGGTCCCGCAGTCTTAATCTCCCGAACGAGGCTTATCATCGAACGGGGTCCCGCGTGGCCCGCGCAAGAATTCCTCGAACGACGCAATTTCCTCATCAGAAGGCACAGAATCACTTGTCAAAAGTGCCCGGATGCCCTCAGCAATATCCCGGCGGTTCACGGACCCCATGCTGTACTGCCCGTTCTCCAACTCGTAATCGAGCGCACCGCACCACATGTTAATCCGGCCATAACCCGGCCGCAGGGCGACAGAATTCCCCTTCTTCCAAACCTCATGCTTGGCCAGCGAGATTCGGATCGCTTCGAGCTGCACGAAGAGAATGTGTGTGCGTTTCAGGTCCCGGCGGATGGCATCGGTAATTCCCGGATCATCTAGCACTTCCTTGATCTGACCGGCCCGAAATTGCCGCCCGAAATGCTGGTAGCCATCGTCTTTCTCAAGTGCCTCACGCTTTTGTTCGAGACCGCCGTTTTCAGCCCATTTGATCATCTCGCCGGCACGCTGCCGCCAGGTTCGCAGGAGTTCGTAGACGGCAAACAGCCACATCTGCGACTGGGCTGACAGGAAAGCTGCCTCCGGCACGGGCGTGCGTTCCTCGGCGACAAGCTTTTCCAGCACCTGGGCTTCTAGATTGGTCAAAAACGGATCGACGATCGCAAGATTAAAAGCCTGCATGCGCAGGAACGGATCGCCCCCAAGCAGGCGCAAGCCGCATAGCGCTGTGTTCAGCGCCGAAACATCAATGGCCTCCGCCCGTCCATAGGGAGGCCCGTCATCGTGCTGATCCAGGTCGTCCTGTTCGTCCATAGCGCGCCCTCCAAAGCGACAAAGTGCTCCCGCCAGCCGGAAACGCTGCGATGCCCGATATACAGTAGATCATCTCGCCCTTGACACAGGATCGGCCAAGGATTATCTATCTCACGTTCACCACGTGAGGACTGTGACATCATGAAGATCGACCTGCAAGACCTCTGCGGCAGCGCTGTCCTGGCAGGCGCCCTGAGCGGCAGGACGGCGCTGAACCGGCTGCTGACACACACAGCGCAGGAACCGGTCGGCCCCGAACCCGTCTTCCTTGATTTTTCAGGAATTGAGGTCGCAACGGCAAGCTTCCTGCGAGAAAGTGTGCTCGCCTTCCGAGACATCATCCGGGGCCGGCGCTCCGCCTTTTATCCGGTAGTGGCGAATGCAGGCGAAGTTGTTCGCGATGAACTAATGGAGCTCCTACGGCCGCGCGGTGATGTGCTGATGACCTGCACCCTCACAGATGACGGCGCCGTCCGGAACGCGGTTCCGCTCGGCGAGCTCGACCCGAAACAGGGCCTGACTTTCGACCTCGTGCGTCAGCTCGGCGAAACCGACGCGGGCGCGCTGATGCGAGGCTACGGCGAAAGCGAGGGACTAAAGCACACAACGGCCTGGAACAACCGGCTCGCGGCGCTGGCAGCGCGCGGCCTGATTATCGAACAGAGCCACGGACGGGCGAAGCGTTACCGCCCGATATTCTAAAGGACACTGACCATGGGCGCGGAGTTCATTGAAAAAGCCACGCCAGGCTTCAGGAAGAGTTGGGACAGGGCGCGCACTGCCCTTGCTACAGCGGACCTTTTCACGCGCGCGCCGGATTGTGCCGCCCGCACGGCCGCAGCAGATATCATCGGCAACACCCGGCTTTCAGTGGGCGATCAGCTAACCGTCGAAGCGCAGGGCGGAACCTTGATCGCAAGGCGCGGCCATAGCGATGTCGCACGGTTCACGAGCCCGTCCCCCGATCTTGTTAGAGCGGTAGAATCCTCCTGCGGGATCGCCAAGGGCACTGTCGCGCAAATCCATTCCCTCGCCGGTGTTGCGGAGATTTCCTTATGTTGACAGAAGGTAAGCAGAGCCCGGCGGAGGGGCAGAAAACAGTCCCCGTCATCAATTCGGACCGCCGCCCGGACCGCAATCCCCGCCGTGAACGCCGACTTTGGCATGAGTCCGAACGAAAAATGGAGCCCCTCGGCTGCCGTGTCTGTCCCGACCGGCCTGTCTGCGGCGGCCTGAAACTCCGGGCCGCGTTCTTCGACTGTCTCCAGTTCTGTTGCGGCAACCCGGAAACCTGCGACCGGGTGTGTCGCAATCATCCGGAATTTGCGAACAGGGTGCGGGAAGTGGGCACGTTTAGCCTCGGCAATGTACCGCGCGCGTCGGCACTCACAGCACCGACACTGCCGCCGATGGTTCCGGTTATCTACCACCGGACGGCACGACAGAAGGCTGCTATCTGCGGCACAGCCGCGCTGCCCCTTTACAGAATGTTCGACCGCCGCACCGGAAGCCCGCGATTCACGATGCAGAACGCGCTCTGCGAAAACTTCGGTATCCAGCCCGGTACGACGCTCCTGCTCACCGGCACTGACCGCGATCCGCCGCTCGAACGCTGGTGGGGGCTCGGCGAAGCCAAGCGAATTGACATCATTCGGGCCATGAAATCTGCCGGGATCAGCCTGGTGACCACGCCCAATTACAGCCTGTTTATCGACCGACCGCGTCAGGATGATCTGCATGCGATCAAGCGGATTGCCATCGTGCACGAGGAATTTCTGCGGGAAGGCATGCCGGCAGCGCTCCATACAAATGGCCGTACCGAAGCCGATTTCGCACGCTGGGCGGAATATATCGCTGCGCGGCCGGAGATCACCCATATTGCCTATGAGTTCACCACCGGCACCGGCTGGGCAGGACGGCGGGAACAGCATGCGGCATGGCTTTCGGCCATGGCAGAGGCGGCGGCGCGGCCGCTTCATCTGGTGGTGCGCGGCGGCGCGGATGTCCTTCCGGTCCTTGCAACGGCGTTTGCCGGCGTGACCGTGCTGGACACCTCGATCTTCATGAAGACGATGATGCGCCGCCGCGCCTATCCGAAGTCCAATGCCTCGCTGGGCTGGCGCGATGCGCCAACGGCACCGGGCGCGCCCGTGGATGAGTTGTTCGCCGAGAACAGCCGCACAGTTGAAACGTGGGTGCGCGATCTTGCCGCCCCGCCGGATGATGGGGCGCGCATACGGGAATGACGGAAGGGGCGCCGGATGCACTCGATTTCGCCGCCCTTGACGGGCTGGCATTTGCTGCCGAACGCGAGCGGCTGAACGGCCAGGCGATTCCGACGTTCACGGCACGGGAGATAGGCCCGCTCTTCGAGTTCTCGCAACTGTCCGCGCGCGGTCTTCTGCCCGCCCCGCAATCAGCCTCTTTCCTGGCGCTGGACGGCCTCGCCCCCCTCATTGAAGCCATGGAAAACGGCACCGGCCAGTGGGTTGCCCCCGGCGCGGCCAATATGGGGTTCCTCAGAACACGAACGACACCGCCTGCCGATCCCGTCTGGACAGGATTTGGACTGGCGGCACAAAAGGCGGCTACAGCCTCCGGCTTCCCGCGTGCGATTGCGGCCCAGCTCGCCGCTGCGCTGGGTGAGCTGCACAGCAATATCTATGAACATGCACAGGCGCCGGATACCGGCGTGATCGCCTTTCGCGCTGAGCCGGGGCGGTTTGAGTTTGTCGTTGCCGATCACGGCATCGGTGTGCTGGAGAGCCTGCGCAGCGCGGCCGCCTACACACAGCTTGATGACCATGGAGAAGCGCTCAGGCTCACTCTGACGGACGGTGTGTCGCGCTATGGCGCCGATACAGGGCGCGGACACGGGTTCCGACCACTATTTGTCGGGCTTGCCAACCTCAATGGCGCACTGCGATTTCGCTCCGGGGATCATGCGCTTCTCATCGACGGGCGGAACCCAAGCCTCATGACCGCACGGACGGCACAGAAACCTGCTATGCAGGGCTTTCTGATCGCGGTTAGCTGCACAACCGGTCGCGCCCGGCCCAACAAGCGGACATCATAGCGACAGAAAGGGAATGGAAAAGTTCCTATCATCGTGATATTATTTAATAATGTCAGAGGATGAACCGGACATAGAAGTGGACATGAAAGCGGACGCGGAGGACCGGGGAGAGAGCCTCGGGCTGATGGAGCCGCTTCTCATCGGCGAAAGCGCAAAGCATCGCGCGCAGCTCAGCGACCTTGCGGTGGATCTTGCCGCAAAGTCCGCCGGCCTGCGCCGCAGCCTGCCGCCGGGTGTTGTAACGGCCCTGGCCGATCTCGTCCGGGCGATGAACTGCTACTACAGCAACCTGATCGAAGGGCACGACACGCATCCGGTAGATATCGAGCGCGCTTTGAAAGGCGACTACAGCACCGACCCGGAAAAACGCAACCTCCAGCTTGAAGCCAAGGCGCATATCGCCGTGCAGCGCTGGATTGATGACGGCGGACTCGATGGCCGTACATTTACGGCAAAAGGGCTGCGCGAAACTCACAGGCGATTCTGCGATCTGTTGCCCGGTGAACTGCTGTCGATCACACAGCCGCAGACAAAAGAGCGTATCCTGGTATTCCCTGGTGCCGTGCGCGCCCGTGACGTCCAGGTCGGACGCCATATACCGGTCAGTCCGGGTGCCGTCCCGCGCTTTCTTGCGCGTCTCGAAACCGCCTATGGCAAGCTCGGGAAAACCGACGCCATTCTGGCGGCGGCAACGGGCCATCACCGCCTGCTATGGATTCACCCTTTCCTGGATGGGAACGGTCGCGTTGCCCGGCTTATATCCTATGCGGCTTTGAGAGAGACGCTGGATACGGGCGGTATCTGGTCTGTCGCGCGCGGACTTGCTCGCAACGAAAGTGCCTACAAGGCTCACCTCGCTGCCTGCGATCAGCCAAGACGCAACGATCTCGACGGGCGTGGCCATCTGAGTGAAGAGGCCCTGGCCGAATTTGCGGCCTTCTTCCTGAAGACCTGCATTGACCAGGTGGAATTTATGGAAGGGCTCGTCCAGCCGGACCGGCTGCGCGACCGTATCCTGATCTGGGCGGAAGAAGAAATCCGCGGCGACCGGCTGCCGCCCCACGCTGGCACGGTCATAGAAGCGGTACTCTATCGCGGCGAGCTGCCGCGCGGCGATGTCGCAAAAATAACCGGCACGGGCGACCGGCAAGCCCGCCGGATCACCTCGGCTCTGATTGAGCGAGAGGTCTTGACCGCAGAATCCACGAGGGCGCCGCTGCATCTTGCCTTTCCGGCCGCCCTCGCCCCCCGCTGGATGCCGGGGCTGTTTCCAGACAAGCCGTCATGATGGTATTTTGATCGTAGGCGGCGCCGCAGCCATTCGCCTTCCGAAGGGCCGACGCACCCAAACAGGCAGCGCATGCTGCCCTTAAAGGAGTACCGGTTCCAAGCCTTCCTCATAGGGCCGCGCTCTTCTCAGCTTTTTCCGGCGCTCATTTGCAGCGTCGAAAAACCTCTTCAGTTCGTTAAAGTCACGACGGAGATGTTCTGGCTCGGGTAGTTCAGGCGGCAGGTCTTCCGCCGGGTCATGGCCCGAATAGTGAGAACAGCGCTTCATGCCCTCAAAGATTGCCGGATAGTCGTTTTCGGGATCGATGCAGGCTTCTTCGAGGCGCTGCGTCATGATCTCCGGGCGAAAGCGCTGAACAACCCGATTGAACAGGATATCTTCAACGACGCGCTCCCATGTGTCCCGCATTTGCGTATAGAGGGCGACCACAGGCGAACGAAAATTTTCGTCGGTATGGTCGTATCCGGCATTGATCAATGCCTGAAGGTCCTGGTCGATCTCCTGTAGCCGCTCAGGAACGCTTTTCATCTGACGCGGTTTGCGTGAGTCGTCAATAATACCAAACTGGTCATTGCCCAAACTGCTCATCCATTCGGTGTGACAGGCAATACGGGCGCGCCGAGTTTCCGTCCGCAGCATGTGGTGAAAAAGAATGTTGTGCGTGAACACAATGACCTGCCGCCCCTTCGCTGCCTCTTCGGCCAGCCGTTCGGCAACAGCCTGCATGCGCGTATGGTCCAGGGAAGAAACGGGATCATCGACAATGATCCCGTGATCGCGGCCGAGTTCCCCTAACTCGGCCAGAAAACAGGCGAGCGCCAAGGCACGCTGCTCCCCTTCGCTCAGCACGTCGCTGTTATTGGCAATGCGCTGCTGCGCGGTCAGGGCGACCTCGACGACGCTTTCGGCGGCATCGCCGCGATCCGCCAGATTGAGCGGAATATGTGTGAGCCGCAGCGTCTTCAACTCGTCATTTAATGCGGTTTTGAGTGCGGGGGTGAGGATTTCGCGTCGCCGGTCGGTGATACGGCGGGTGATTGCCGTAAGCCGGCATTCACTGCGACATGTAACCAAGCGATGGCGCTCTTCAAGCTTGTTCCGCCGTTCAGCAATGATTTCGATCTCTTCGCTCAGGCGCTTCTGGTCGGACAGTTCGGCGTGCCGTACCCTGAGCGCGGCGATCGCATTCTCGTCCCGCTCGACGTCTTTCAGTTCGGCTATTTCCTGCTCAAGGCGGACGATTTCATCATCAATAAGCTGCGTCGGGGAAGCGGGCAAAGGCTCCAGAGCGTCTAGCCCGTCATAGGTGTTGTCCCTTAGGATACGTTTGACCGTTTCCAGCCTTTCCCCGGCCTTTTCGATAAAGGCTGAGATAACGGTCGCGTTTTGCTTTGTGGCATCGCTCAAGGCCGCGTATCCGGCGAGCAGCGTGTCTACCTCACGTTTCCCTCTTAGGGCGAGTGCTAAAACCGTCCCTCGAAGATCCTCGAAGATGCGTGTGGCGGCGGCGCTTTCTTCTGCTGCGCGTCCTGCAATGTAGCCATCGAACGCTGTCATACGCTGAACGGCTTGCTCATCCAAATCCTGCTGGCACAGTACGCAAATACCACCGGTGGCAAGCTGTGGCGGCTCCTTATCGGCAAAGACGGACGTTGCGAAATCGCGCGCATATAACAGCATCTGCCGCCAGACTTCCGATCCCAGTTCGGGAATCGGCTGATCGCGAAACATGTCTCTTGCCGCCGCTTCGGCAGCCGTCGCTTTCGTTTGCGCGTCCTGCTGTTTATTGCGGGTATCTAGAATGGCGAGATCGCCAATATTATTGGCGGCTTTTGAGACTTCTTCTTTGATCGTTTCAAGGGCTTGTTTCGCGGTAGTCCGCAGCCGCATCAAGGCCGCCGGATCATTGGTAAGCGTTTCGGCTACGCGCTCGAGTCCAGCCTGTTTTTCTTCCGTCCATGTCCCGAGCGTACGCAACTCCTGTTCGCTTGGAAGCTGGTCGAGAGCGGTCGCTGTAACGAGCTTGGCAATAGCCGCGTAAACGGTCGTTCCTTCGGTATATCCGGTTGGCAAAGGCGTGTTGACAGCGGCATTTACCGCCGCCTCCCGCTCTCTGAATCCTTGATCGAGGGCGCGGCACCCAAGCCCGAGCTTGTTCAACAGGTCGAGTTCATATGGCAGAAACTCGATCTTCCGTTCCTTGTCTACATAGACTCTGGCGCTCGCCGTGTCGAAAACAGAAATACGGGCCAGTTCTGCCGGGGCCTCCGCATCACCCGCCCAAATCCTGTCCTGCCTTGGCTGATCATCATCTCCGATGCGGAATGCCACTGCGATCTCAGGCGGTTCGCCCTGGTTCTCGTCATAAACATTGCCGCGGAGTTCGCCGGGACTCAGTGAACGGCACAACTGTTTCGTGATACGGCAGTACCCGCTCTTTCCGGAAGCATTGGCGCCGTAGATAAGTGTGACGCCGTTAACGGCGAAACGCAGCGGGGGCTGGTCGCCGGCAAGACGATCAACACGTTGAATAGGGCCGAGTGAGGCGAGTACGGTTTTTGGCTGATTGCTCGCCGCCTCGCTTAAATGTTCTGCTGCAAGGGGGATCGGCGCCGGCACGTTGTCAACAGGCAACCCGGCAGAATTCTCGATCTGAAGCCGCAATCCCGAGAGGTCATCTTCTGTTAGTTCGCCGGATTGGGCGAGCCGGCGCAAGGCATCCTGCTGCCATTCGGGCCGGTTGGCCGTCCATTGAAGCAATTGTTCAAATGCCATCGGTTCGCTCCCCATGTGCGGTGCATAATTCGACGACAAAAATCAGGCCTGGGGCAATGGCTGAAGTAGTCTTCATGACTCAATACCCCCCTTTATGATCATGCCGATACCAGTTCTTCGCTGCTTCCGGGCTGCAACGACAACTGGCGGCCACCAAGCTCTTCGAACAGTTGCTCCCTGCACGTAAAAATAACTACCTGGACGTTCCGGGCCGCCATATTGAGGATGTCGAACATGCGGCTCATCCGCCGGTCGTCCGAAAACACAAGCGCATCATCGAGTATCACTGTCGCCGGATGACCCTGTTCGACCAGCATTTCCGCAAAGGCGAGCCGGATCAGAACGGCGATCTGTTCCTGGGTTCCCATGCTGAGATGATGAAAGGCTTCCTCGTAGCCCGCCTCCCTGACCACGCCGACGATGTGCAGGTTTTCGTCGATCGTGATTTCCGCGCCCGGAAACAGGAGCTGCAAATACGGCCGGACGCGCTTGAGTACCGGCGATAGATACCGTTCCTTGGCGTCCTGCTCGGCAGCACGCAACGTTGACAGCAAGAGGCTGAGAACTTGCACCTCGCGCGCTGAGCGGCGACGTTCTTCCTCGCTGAATTCCAGCTCACGCGCTTTTTGCTGAATGGCCTCATCAAGGCCGGCGCCTTCCAGCGCTTCCACATGCGACCGGAGCCCGGCTATCTTCTCCTTGAGATTACCGCGCTTTTCGCGCCTGTCCTGTATGGCCTTGTCAAGACGGGCGATGCGGGCCTCCAGTTGCGGGATTGTCTCGTCCGTGCGCTGCACCTCCAGATTGGCGACGGCCGATCCCTGCTCAGACAATTCGGCCTGCGCGGCATCTATCCTTGCCTGAAGCTCATCGTCAGAAAATGCCTTTTCGGCGTCCGCAAGCTGACTCCGGCGCTTTTCCAACCCCTCCTTGCCGTCGTCATACCGCGCCTTGACGGTGCCAAGTTCGGTTTGGAGCCGGCTTAAAAGGGTCTCCGGACCGCCAAGCGCAGCCCGCGCGCTATTTACAGCGCTGCGCGCCTCGTCGGCATGCTCTACCGTGTCCCGCAATGCGGTTTCGGCTGCGGCCTGCGCCGGCAGCTTCTCAATGCCGAGTTCGACCATCTCCCGCGTCAGGAGTTGCCGCAGGCCATCGGTATAGTCGGAAAGCGCCTGCGCGCCGGCGCCATGATCGTCCGTGGCCGGGGCATGCAGTTCTGCCTCCTGACGGGCAAGCTCCGCCGTCTGCAAGAGCTTCAAGCGCCGGGTGTACTGATCCTCGGCATCATTGACGGTCTTGATGCCGCCCGCCTGCAACGCCTCCCTCAGCGCGGCCCTTGCGTCCCGCTGCTGATCGAGCAATTTGTCCCGGTCCTTGATAGCTGGCTCGACCGTGATCCGGCCGCGGTCGGGAATCGCAATCGTCACCGGCTCAACGGCCTGAACCGAAGGCTGCTCGGCCGTCAGCGCCTGACCGTCAATTTCGATGCCCGACAGACCTTCCGGGGCCATATCGAAAACGATGCGGGTAGCGGCAGCGCTCAGGCGGCTTTCGATAGTCTCCAGCCCCTTCGCGGCGCTGCGTATCGCTCCAACAACTTCGTCTGTAGCCAGGATGGCAGCAGCACCCTGCTGGGCCTCGCGCTGACGCTTCTCGGCGGCCTGTGCTTTGGCGCTGCGGCTCTCCAACTCTCGAATCCGGGTCTGCCGCTTTACTGCGTCCAGTAAGCGACGTTGCCGCGAAACGACTTCATCCGCCTCAGTGACCGCCACCTCGGCTTCGCGCGCACCGGCGCGCAACGCATCAAGTTGCGACCGGGCGTCCTTTTCCTGCTGGCGTACCTCCGCCAGCCGTTGCCCGGCCTGTTCAACGGCTTTTTTTTCCACAGCAATGGTTTCTTTGAGGCCGGCACGTTCCGTTTGCGCTTTCTCGACTTGATCAAGATTGCGTTTTTTCAGTTCCAGGTCACTGGCGGCGGCCGCGATGCGCGCTTCCAGCTCGGCCAGTTGTCCGCGCCTTTTGCGCGCTTCCGTCAGTTCCGCCTGGTCGGCATGATCGCGGTCACCGGTAGACAAGCGCACCAGCGTATCCTGCGCTTCTTCAAGGTCATCAAGCGTGTTGGCAAGCTCCTGCCGCCGCGTGCGCAGGCCCTCAAGCTCGCTTTGCAAAGCGTCCGTTTTCTCAATGAGGTCTTTGTATGCGCCCCGCGGCTTGCCGTTGCTTGTGACCAGCTCGCCAAGCTGTTTGTCGATCGCCTGCGGCAAAGCTCGCCCACGGCGGCCACCGAGAACAGTGCCGACTTCGGATTCCAGGGCGCTGTGCAGGTTTGATCGGGCACTTTCGGGAAGATCGAGCGCGCCGAAGGACTGCCCTTGCTGTACCCAGAGGACATTCCACATGCCGAGCGTTTCAGCTTTAGCACCGGTCTTGCCGGGCTCGTCAAAGCCGAGCAGGCCGCGCAGCATGTCCTCGGCGGCATCGCCTTCAAGCGTGCGCCCGTCTGGACATGACAGGCGGGCATAGGGCTTTTTTACAAACCGCTTGGTCACCCGGTAGACGCCGTCATCAAGCTCGAACGCCAGTTCGACAACCGGCCCGGCCTGGTTGCGGTCATTCTGCAAGGCGACGATGGGCTGCGCCTTTGAGCTGTACTTTTCGAACAGGGCCGCGCGCAGGGCATCGAGAAGGGTTGATTTGCCCATCTCATTGGGACCGACGACGACATTCAGGCCGTCCTCAATGCCGTCGAGCCGCGTCGGCGCCGTAAATTTCTTGAACTGGTTGACGGCAAGGGATCGCAGTTTCATCGCTGCACCGCCTGTAGCTTCATGTGTTCGATATAAAGCCGTTGCAGGGCTTCGGCGGCGATGCCGCGCTCGGCATCACCGCCCTGCTCGGTCAATCTTTTGAGTTCGTCGGCGGCAGTGCGGACAAACCCGCCGCGATCAATCTGATCAAGGTCTTCTGGCGTGGGGCGCGGGAACAGGCGCCGGTCGTCAACGCGCATAAAACAGAACGCCGCTGAAACGCCGTCAACGATCTGCTCCTGGAAATACTGGCGATCCTCCAGGGACAGCGCGCCCTCGACGGCTAGATGAATCAGCACGCGGTCAAGGTCGGCAGCGGTGCCCCGCAGCTTTTCAGCGAGATGATCGATATCAGCCCGGCTGCCGATCTGCTCTTGATGGCGCTCCCAAGTGTAGTGTCCGGTTGGCAGCGGCATGACCGCAGGCGCCGCTCCCGGCCCCTCGATTTCAACGAGAAGGGCCTGACCGCCGTCGATCACATCAAAGGCGTCTGTTTCCGGCGTGCCGCTATACCAGCAGCGGTCATTGATTTTTTTCTGCCCGTGCCAGTCGCCAAGGGCGAGATAGGACAGGCCGGCCCGCGCGGGGCGGTCCGGAGCGATATAGTTGGGGACATCCTTGTCGTCGGAGCCGAAGCCGGTGATGGTGCCGTGGGCAAGCCCTACGCGCATCAGACCGTCAGGCAGGTCTGCGTCATCCATATAAGCGGTCGGGTCTTCCAGCATACGGCGATGGTGCAGCGGCGCCGGCAACAGCGCGAATGAATCGTCCTCAAAGATCGCCGGCTCCGGCGCCGTATGAATACGCACGTTAGCGGGCAGCCCCTTGCGCCGAAGCTGATCCCAAAGTCCGTTCGGCCGGAAGTGATCGTGATTGCCTGGCATCAGGTGCCAGTGCACGCCGACAAAATTGCGCATCCGCTCAAGGGGCTGATTGAGGGAGCGCGGCGACAGGGCTTCCATGTCATAGACATCGCCGGCGACCAGTATGTGCCGGGCACCCTTCTCCCCGGCAAGCTCGCCAAGACGGGTTAATGCCCGCAGACGCGCGTCCTGAAGAAGCCCCATTGTCGCATCATCGACAAAGCGGAAGACCTTCCCGATCTGCCAGTCCGACGTATGTATCAGGCGCAGCGTCATCCCGTTCATCCATCCTTGTACTGCCGAAAATTCGCCGCAAGGTCGGCAAAGGATTTGGGGCTGTAGCTGCCAAAGCTTTCTTCGTCCACGAACACGAAGTCATAGGTCACATCGGACTGCACCCGGTTGATGTCCTCGCACCACTGTTTGAGGCGCGCAGTCTTCAGGGGAACATCCAGGTCTTCCTGCCCCTTGGTCTCGACGATGACAATATACTTGTCATCCAGCTTGACGAGGAAATCAGGGTAGTAGTTCGAGATGTTACCGTCGGCGTTGACGTAGTCGAGCTTGAAATGGACCGCGAGGTAGTTCTTCGCGTAGGACACCACATCCGGGCAACTTTCCAGGAAGCTGGCGAACTGAAGCTCAAGATGGCTGTCGCCGATGACACGGTTGAACACGCTTTTTTTCGGGATGAGATAGCCCTGGTCCTTCACAACGAAAGGCCGCGTCTGGCGCAGCTTGATCGTGTCACGGATTTCAGCATTGCCCTTGTCGCGCACGGTCAGGGCGTTGATCGCCTTCTTGAAGGTCTCGATCAGGGTCTTGGTGGCCGCCAGTTCCGATAGGTTGCGCAGCGTGTTGGGATGTTCAAGATCGACGGCCTTGTCGAACAGCTCCGACTGAACGAATGACTTGATCTTGCCGAAGAGCACATCATAGCCGCTGACCAGCCGCAGTTCCTTCATCACGGTCTGGGCAAAATAGCCGAGGACACTCCGGTAGTCGGCTGCGCCCGCCGTATCGAGGATCGTCGTGTGCGTCACCTCGCCGGTGGTAATGTCCTTGAAGACGATTTCGCGCTGCTCTTCCTCACTGAATTGCCGGCAGGGCACGCGCTGATGCTCCATGGCGCTGATGTCCAGATCGGCAAGGTTCTTGTACTCACGGTAGATGCGCGGGGTAAGCACCGGTATCTCAATATCCAGCGCCTCGATGTCCTTCTTGTCGTTCTCATTGTCGATCTCGACGACAAGCGGCGTCTTCGGCTTGGTGCCTTCGCCCATGGCGGCGCGTTCAAGCTCCACGCCCTCGGCCTGGATCGATTCCACAAAATCCATGAACGCATCCGTGCCGACGACGCTGACATATTCCTCCAGGCCGCCGGGATACATCTTGCGCAGGCCGCGCCCCAGCGTCTGTTCGGGGAGGATATTGCTCTTGGCTGAATAAGCGCGCAGGCCGACAATGGTGGTGACATTGCGCACGTCCCAGCCTTCCTTGAGCATCAGCACCGAAACGATCGCCTTGTAGGGGCTGTCCGGTTCATCGATCCTGTTGGACAGCTCGCGCAGCTTGTCCAGCTCTTCCTTCGCCTTGCCGGTCTGCGCCTCGGAAATTTCACCATTATTCTTGGTGTGGATGACCAAAACCGCGTCTTTCAGGTCCGGGTATCGTCCCTCCAGATATTCGGCCACGTCGTCGCAATTCTTGGTGTCGTCGGTCATGACGAACAAGATGGATTTCTTGCCGAGCTTTTCATGCTCGGCATACGCCTTGCGCCACTCGATTACGCCGAGATCGATATAGTCGGCATATTTCTCCGTGTATTTGGCGCTCTGGCGTTCGGACAGTTTGGCCCGGCTGGCGGCATCGGGCAGGACCGGGTGTTTGACAACATTCTGCGAAATCGCCTCAACCAGCGGATAGTCGGACACGGTCTGTACAAAAATGGAGCCGTTGTTGTGCTTCGGCGTGGCCGTCACATCTACCTGTAGCGCAAGCTCACCGCCCTTTTGCAAAAGCCGGTTGTGGATGTCCTCGATAGATTTGAACCAGGCCAGCTTGGAATCATGGATGTGGTGGGCTTCGTCGTTGAGCACCATCAGCTCGTCGATGTCGCGCACGATCATGCCGAGGTCCACGCTCGAATCCGTGGTAGCCCCTGTCGGACGCCTGCCGAAGAAGTAGTCCATCGTGTTCTCGTCATCGGGCGACGGCGGAATATCGTCGCCCGAATAGACACGGTGGATGTTGGTCAGAAAGATGTTGCCTGTGGGATGCGTGACGCGCACGTCGTCCTGCTTGTGTAGCGTGAGTTGAAAATCGTCCCGCCAGTTCCGCCCGTCGAATCCGTTGTCAGGGAGGACGGGATCGTCGAAGAAGATGCGCAGCCCCTGGAAGTCGTGATAGATGCGATCCAGCACGATGATGTTCGGGGCAATTACGAGGAAGTTGCGCGAAAGCGCGGAGTCCGGCTCGTAGAGCTTGTGAAAGAAGCTCCACGTCAGCGCGAGACTCATCACCTTGGTCTTGCCGGTGCCGGTCGCCATCTTGAGGACGAAACGCCGCCAGGTTTCGTCGAACATGCCGGCGGACACAGCGCCCGAGCTGTCAAAGCGCATCAGGTCGAACTTGTCCTTCACCCCGACGACATCATAGAGGTACATGATCGTCTCCAGCGCCTCACGCTGGGCGAAGAAATACTGAAATTCCGCCATCGTGCCGTCGGCCTGCGGCAGCAGGTGCGGCTGCTTGAACCACCAGTTCAGCAGGCTCTTGCTGGTATCGCACACGCCGACATAGCCGCCGTCGCGAAACTCCTTGACCTTCTTGCGGAGCTGGGCCACCAGCGGCGGCATGAGCTTGTCCATGCCGGTTTCGCGCAGCGCCTCGTCCGCCGGGAACCAGCGTATCGCAGGATCGAGGATCGCGTGCGGTGAATCGGGAAAGTCCGGGTGCAGCGCCATCAGCCTTTCCCTCCGACATTCACCTCGACAATGGTCATTGTGTCATTGCCGAAGATGTCCACGACCTTGACCGCGACCTTGCGCCGTCCGGGCGCGCATTCATGGGCGACGCTGGTCAGCTCCAGCGAGCGATCCTTCTTTGTGCGGAAGCTCTGCCATTCATTTTCAAAGATGTATTCGCCCGTCCACTGCTCTTCCCATTCGCCGGTCTCGGCGTTCTGGACGCGGATGATTTCGCGCTTGTTTTCGAAATCGAAATCCACCGACCAGTAGTCGATCCAGTCCGTCCAGTTCTCGGTCAGCAATTCGCGGGTCAGGATGCCGTCCTTGTTCTTGGCGACCTTCACGATCTGGCCTTTTTCGACCACGATCCGGCTCGCCTTGTTCTTCAAACTGGCTTCGGCGTTGGCGATGGAATCCTGCGAGTAGAAGACCGAAAAATCGGTCAACTCCACCGCCACGGTCGAACCTTTCACATGCGGCCTGACCTCGATGAAGGCCACGTCATGGAACACGACCTGATTGCGTTCGACGGCGCGCTTGTCGAACACGTCCGCCGGGATGTACTTAGGCGCAATGTCGATGCCCTTGGCCCGCGCCTCGTCCAGCACGTTGGGAAAAAGCCCCATTTCGAACTCAAAGCCGAGAATATCGACCTTGGTGATGTGCTTCTTGCGGCTCTCCAAGATGATCTCTTCGACGAACAGGCGCGTTACCGGCAGGTTGACAGGGCCGATCGCGACCAGCCGCCCGGCCCGCTTGCCGTGGAATGTGGCAAAGCCATCGGTCTTCTCGGCCCGGTAGGCTCGCAGGATCAGGTCGAGAAATGCCGCTTCTTTCGCCGCGATTTGCTGTTGCTTCTGCTCTTCGCGCAAATCGGGATTTACGCCAATGAAATGCTGGCGTTCGTACTTGCCGAGATTGAGGATTTCAAACGCACGGTAGTCCTTATCCTCAGCCTTAAGCTCGCGCTGCACGCCGATCATGCGTTTGCGGGTGGTATGGATCGCAAATTTACCGAGGTCGCTGACGATCCATTTGCGGCCCAGCTTCTCCGCTACTGCGGCGGTGGTGCCTGACCCGGAGAAAAAGTCGGCGACAAGATCGCCTTCGTTGCTGGACGCATTTATGATGCGAGTGAGCAGTGCGACGGGTTTCTGCGTTGGATAATCCAGGCGTTCTTCAGCTTGGGAGTTTATTTCATAGACATCGGCCCAGAGGTTCTGAACCGGCATTCCCTTTACTTCGTCAGCGAAGCTTTTTCGTCTAATTCGGCCCTCCGGGTTATCAGGAAAATGCAGTCGGCCCTCCTTGTCCCATTGCTCCATCTTCTCCTTGGTTATCATCCAGCCGTTCGGGGGCGATTTATAGCCTTTATAGTCATAAATCAGATTTGGCCTGTATGCCGGATTAACGAGACTGGTGGGCTGGTATCGACGCCCATTTTCATCAACATTCGTAAATCTGGTTCTTATGTATTCTTGGTATTCTGGAGAATCCTTATTGTATTGAGAGTAAAATGGCGTGCGCTCGGATTTCGAGTAGTAGAATATTGTATCTGTACAAACACCAAACTGATTGGACTCGTGAACCGCACTGCTCATACCTACGCGGCGCTTCCAGATGATCTCATTACGAAAATTGGATTTATCGAATACCTCGTCGATAACGTTTCGCAAATAGCCGCTTACCCGCCAATCGCAATGTACGTAGATACTTCCGTCTTCAGAAAGCAAATCCCGCATCAGCAACAGCCGCTCAAAGATCATGGCGATGAAAGAGTCAGCGCCCTTACCCCAGGTATCGCGGTAGGCGATCTCTTCGAGAATGTTTGGCTTTTTGGTGAAGGTGTCGCCGCCTATCTCGATGTCCATGGAAAAGTCGGCACCGACATCGAAGGGCGGATCGATATAGATCAGCTTCAGGCCGCCCTGCTGCTCGATCTCTTCGCGCAATGGGCCGTTCTTCAGAGAAGACAGGATGAGCTTGTTGTCACCCCAGATCAGCTGGACACCCGCAACAACCGGGTAATTTTGGCGCGATGGTTCGGGTATGATGGCAAAGCGGCGAGTGCTCTCGTCATACGACGCCAATTTTGGCTGCTCGGATGTCTGATTGATGCGGTTTTCGGGCTTTTCAGCCGA
>JANSXJ010000001.1 GCA_024743015.1 Hyphomonas sp.
CAACGCCGCGCTCATTCCCCAGTTTTCTCGCTACCTGCTGAATAAAGTGGTCAAACCGACGTTGCCCCAACGCATGCGCAGCATCTCGTTGTCCCTCGGGGATAGGTTCTGTTTGCGTCAGCCAATAAAATACAAAATGCGCTATCGTTTCGAGACAAAGCGCGGTGTCGCGCTCAATTTCCCCCTGCCTGCGATCGAACGCGTCCATACGGCGGAGTAAGCGTTCTTCGAGAACAAGATTGGATTCGGGGTCGAAAAAACGGCTGAGGGCCTCTTCAACGATATCGGTTTTGGTAACGCCAGGCTCTCTCGCTCGGCGATCAAGTTCAGCATACAGCTTGTGGGAAAGCCGGAGGTTCACACGCGGTTTGCTCATCTTCAAAACTCCGGAAGTGTGTTATCATCGGCTAGGTCAAGCGCTGCCGCCCGGCGGATCGTTTCCAGCGTATGCTGTGAACCGATATCCTCTTCATCATCAACTTCTGGAGATGCCTCCGGTTCGACTGGAACCGCAGCGACTGGGCCTGACTGATCAAGTGTTGGGACGATCTCTCTACTGCCTTCTGAAGTGTTCTTTGCTGAGGTCTCGGCAGCCATCATTCCTGGGCGGACAATATCCGTCCAACTGCTATTGCAGTTTATGAGAACTGGCATCTCATTTGGTGGCGGCGTCACCCGAACTGTAAAGTTGCGATCTTGGAAATAGCGAAGTTTCTTTGCGAGGATTGGCGGTGTGCCTGAAACCATAACAACTTCATCGGCAGGAGACATTTGCATCACTTCGCCGGGCGTCATGAGCGCGCGCTGGGTTTCCTGGCGCGACACCATCATATGGCTAAGCCAAGGAGCTAGCCGGTGTCCTGTATAATTCTTCTGTGATCGCAGCTCCGTTTTCGTTCCGAGGGCTTCCGAGATGCGTTTGGCTGTGCGCTCATCATTGGTCGAAAAAGCAATCCGGACATGGCAATTATCCAGGATCGCATTGTTCGGCCCGTAGGCCTTTTCGATCTGATTGAGAGACTGGGCAATTAGATAGGCCCGCACACCATAGCCCGCCATGAAAGCAAGGGCACTTTCGAAGAAGTCGAGCCGACCGAGCGCCGGAAACTCATCGAGCATCAGCAGTATGTTTCGCCGCTCAGATTCCGGCATCGATTCAGTCAGCCTTCGACCAATTTGATTGAGGACCAACCTCATTAGAGGTTTGGTGCGCGAGAGATCAGAAGGCGGAACAACCAGGTAAAGCGACATGGGCCGATTTGAGCGAGTGAGATCGCTGATCTGCCAGTCACTTGCAGACGTCACCTCCGCAATAACCGGATCACGATAAAGCCCCAGAAAACTGAGAGACGTGGAGAGGACGCCAGATCGCTCATTTTCCGATTTGTTGAGGAGTTCACGGGCGGCACTTGCAACGACGGGATGCACACTATGTTTGCCGCTCGAATTCTCAACGTGTTTTGTTTTGAGCATCACGCCGAGCGTTTTTTCAAAGCTTCTTGAAGGGTCTGATAAAAACTGCGCACACCCAGATAGAGTTTTATCTTTCTCAGCGTAGAGAACATGTAAAATAACCCCAACGAGCAAAGAATGAGCGGTCTTTTCCCAATGGCTGCGCCGTTCAAGCGAGCCTTCCGGATCAACCAGGATATCAGCAATATTCTGCACGTCGCGCACTTCGCTCGCGCCTTTACGCACCTCCATCAAGGGATTGAAACGAGATCTAGACGCATCGGTAGGGTCAAATCGAATGCAGTTCGAAAACGACCCGCGCCATCCTGAGGTTAGCTCCCAGTTTTCTCCCTTTATGTCGTGGATAACTGCGCTGCCCGTCCAGGAGAGAAGTGTCGGAATGACCAAACCGACGCCCTTACCTGATCTCGTCGGCGCGAAGGCAAGGACATGCTCGGGACCATTGTGGCGCAGATACCGATCTTTCCAACGCCCTAAAAAGACGCCCTCGTCCTTTAACAGACCTGCTTTCTGCAGATCGGATGTCTCAGCCCAACGCGCCGAGCCATAAGTTGTGACGCTGCGCTCCCAGCGTGATCGCCATACTGATCCCAAAACCGCTGCCAGAATGCCGAGCAATCCGCCACTCGCCGCTATTGCCCCGCCGCGCGCAAACACTTCCGGCGCATAAGCCTCATAAGCGTACCACCATTGGAAGAGTCGCCACGGCCGATAGACGGGCCACTGATCCCATAAAAACCAAGGGTGTCCGAGCGCCGGTTGGTAGCCGAGGGCGTGCGCAACCCACTGCGTTGCGCCCCAAATGCTCAAAACGATGATGGATAGAACGATCAGAAACTGGCCGATCAAAATCTTAGATGGCGACATCGCATAGAGGCTCCCGTTCAGAAAACCTCTCTAGTGTTTCGCGCCTGCTCAAATTCAGCCAGTGTGAATGGCGGCAAATGGCGGCATAAGCCCCGCGTTAAATAATGCTCGCGTAGAGCAAACACTGAACCAGCCTCGAGCCATCAAAAATCACGGCTGCAACTCGCCTGCGAGCTACGAGGACCCACTATAGCCAGCGGATTTTATCGCGGTCGACACTTTGCAATACGGTTCCAAGACCGCTGTCGGCATTGGTCAGGTGGATCACGAGATGGTCCATACTGCGGGTCAGGGAAATCATGAGCCAATTGAGGGCATAGGCGCGGTGGGCGGCAAACACCTTCTCTTTGAATTTGGTTTCATCGAAGAGTAAGCCTTCATCGGCTTTCAACTTTCGGCGCAAATCCTCGGGGTCGATATCCGGGTTGGCCAATACATAATCGAAAAAAGCGTCGAGCCCCATACAAACTGTGGTCCATCCCTCCATACCGCGGCAGCTTTGGTACAGAACTGCCCGCAAGGAGGTCTGCCGGCTCGGATATTCGCGGTTTTGCCGGACTTCCCAATCGTAGCCGCGCCAATAGTCGGCGCTCCGATTGTCCTGAACGGTTTCGAACAAATTACAATAATTGGCGTTCGGAGTAGATGCGGGTTGCGGCAGGCAAACCAATGCATCTACAGGGCGCATCTTTTCTTGATGGGCAATATCCTCTTCCAGAATATCGAGTGCTCGCTCAAGCGCGCGGCGCGGCTGGGGCTCCACCAAGACTGTGACCCTTCCGCCGGTGACCGTTTGATCGGGCTTCACATCCCAGTCGGGAAAGTGAAGCGCACGCGCTATGTCATTGACGGTGTCGCAGGTCGCAGCCTTGGTCCGGCGTGACGTATATAAAGGCTGTATCCTGTTCTTCGGGATATCTCCCCGGTCCCAATCACAGCGATCCTGATTTACAAATTGATCGATACCGTCGGCAACAATGACCCGCTCTGGACCGAACACGTCATAGATCAAATCGCGGTGCTCTTCGCTCCAATCCTGCCCCTCGTCCACGAGTAGAAAATCGTATGGCGCCGGGAAGTCTTTGCGAAATGTACTGATGTCTGCCCAGATTGATGGAGGCTTCGGTTCACACTGACAGGGCCTTCCCATCGCATTTAGTGCACAACACGGTATCTGCTCTTCCAAAAACGCTTCTGGCTTGAGCAGGGCGCGTAAGAACAATGTTTCGCGTTCGTCGAGCTCATACAATTCTGCCGCGCGGGCGACAGCATCAGCGCCAAAGGCAAGGCCGAACAATTGGCGCATCAGGACCCAGCGCGTCTCGACCATCGGGATGGGATAAATGTCCTTATGCCGGTCTCGGATAATGGACATGGATCGCGCCATGTCAGATATCAGCCCGTGATTGTAGGTTACAATTCGCGTACTTTTGCCCTGGCGGGCGAGATAAATCGCCATCTGGATCAATGCGAATGTTTTGCCAGTTCCGGCTCTGCCCCGAAACATCAATAAGCCTGAGCCGAGATTACGAACGTAATTCTGCTTGTCAGCGTCGAAGCGTTTTTCCGTGAGCGCATTCAGTCGTTTCAAGTCCAATCTGGTGGGCTCGATTTTCAAAGTGAGCGAGTCGACCAGGCTATCATAACTGTGATGTTGGCCGCCTTGATCTGCTGGCACCAAGGTTTGAACTTTGCCTTGCGCGCTATTTACGCCAAACGCGTCTATGAGCTGTTGCCAATTGAAATCACCGCAAATCACATTGGTTCGCCCGATCGGCAGCTTTTCTCCTAGACTGCCTGGCGGAACACGCGGCAACCAGAGCACGGATTGCACGTAAGTTTTATGGCGCCGCGCTTTTCCTTTGTAAGAAAATTGCTGAAGATCCTTCAATGCCCAGACTTGGGCGTCAGCTTGTGCGGTCGCATCGTGCCACCCGTTTTCATATTGGACTTCTATATGTGTGCCATGGCGCCTCACCGCATCTGGTGAGTGGTTCTTGATCTCCACACACGCCACAAAAGACTGCACGGGTATTCCGTCGGACGTGCGAAACAAGTGTTCAGCCGCGCGCGTATCCTCGAAGACCAGGACACAATCAATCTCTCGATCCTTGGCGAAGACTTGAGGTACGATTGCCAGCCGAACACCTGGGTTATTGATATCCGGCGCACTCGCAATCAGAGCCTTTCTCAAATGCTCAGCATTCGACTGTTCTGATGTTGCGGATGGTCCGAGTATCGCAATCGTCATTTGATATTGCTTGTACCAGCCTCAAATTAAGTCAAATATTTTCAGCTAAAAAACCCTTTGTTGTTTAGTGCTTCGCTTCAATATCAGTTTGGTCCTCGGCTATTTTCAGCACGCGCGGTGAGGTGATTCGATGTCGGATGATTGAGACGGCTAGCGCGATAGCCCTCGTTTCAGCCCATCAGCAACATTCCAAGTCACGCCGCGTTCTCGTGCCTCAACGACCAATGATCTGCCGCGTTGCCGTTCCATATCCGGTCGCCACGGCACCAGGGCAAAGGCTTTCTCATTCCCAACAATCGCCATTCTGCCTTGTGCGAGATCGGTTGTGCGTTCGAATTTTCCTTCGAATCCTTCTCCCGTTTCAAGTACCTTGTGCGAGCGTTGGGTCCGCTCCGCTTCTGCCTCGCCCACGCGGCGCAGCTCCTCCAGTCTTAGTCGCTGACGCACCTCAGTGTTCAACGTCGTTTCAGCGTCTTTGAGCCATCCCTTTCCGCGCAAGAACGTCACGCGAGCGTTACGTGCTTCACTTATTGCCGTGCTTTCCAGGCTGTTATGCTGGACCTCTTCGCGATCGAGCCATGTCTCGGCATACGCTTCAATTTGCGCTTTCAATGAGGCCCACGAATGTACTTTCATGGCGACGCCGCCGCGCTTGGCAGATTCAAATTCTGCCGCTCGTTCGAGGAAGTCCTCAGCTATGTCCCATTCCCCTTGAGGGCTTCTGTTTACGATGCCTGCTCTGCGAAGCGCTTCGAGCCGTCTCTTGTGGGCAAGTCGGTAAGCACTTGATGCGGAGGGATCGGCAGCGGCATGAAGTTCGTCTGAATAAAGCCCGCCGCTTCGGTCCGCGACCTCAGCAATCGTGCGATCTGCTCTCCTGGGCTTTCGTGGCTGCACTGAGAGTTCAACAACCGCCCCGATTGGCGGCGAAGCCCCGCCAAATTCATCTGTTACAGGCGCGTACCATGGCGTTCCCTGAAAGTCCTCCACGAGGATGAAGCGTCGGTCTCGCAATTCATCTTGGGGACCATGCTGTATCACTTGACCCAGGATGGATGGCAAATCGTCCGTTCGTTCCTCAAAAAACCGAACCCTATCTGTATGTTTACCGGGCTCTACGCCCGCCGCCAGTGCGCGGATGATATCGCCCTTGCGCCCCATCGCTTTAAGCGCCTGGTCCCAGCGCGGGGTAAGTTGCCATCGTCCTTCCCCAAGATTTTTCGCAAGGTGGAGCTGCTCAAGATGAGAGAGGCGCTGCTCGTGAAGACTGCGTGTAAATCGTCCGAGCGCATTTGATCCTGGCGATAGTTCCACAACACGTTGGTTTGATAAGCGGTCGATCTCCCGATCAAGTCCTGTAAATCTATCCTGTAACACTTCCCGGTGCCGGGACTTTACGATCTCAATGTCACGCCTTGGACCAAGTTCTTGGGTTAGGGTTTCTTCGGCCCGTGCACGTATCCCTTTCATGAGATAATCTCGGGCGATGACGAGGTCTTGTCCCAAGTCATCCTTGCCGCGAATGACAATGTGCGTGTGCGGATGTCCGGTATTGTGATGATCGACCGCGACCCAATCTAGACGCGTACCGAGATCACGTTCCACTTCTAACATTAGTCGCCGCGTTGTTTGTTCTAAGTCGTCGAGCTGATCTGCATCTTCTGGTGAAACGATTATGCGGAACTGGTGGCGGTCGTCCATGCTGCGCTCTGCGAATGCGCGGCCATCCATGTCTCGATCATCACGCCCATAAAGCTGGCCGCCTGACCCATCCCTGTCGACACCATCTCGTTGAATGTAATCAATGTGCCGCGAATAGGCTCTTATGCCGATGCCTGATTTGGCGCGCGCAATATGCACTTTAACGACGACCCGGCGAAGGCGCATGCGGGGTAATCGCTGAGCCTTTATGCGTGCATGCAGTCCTGCAGCTTTTCCTTTGCCAATACGTGCCCCCGTGAAGGAGGGTTTTGTACGCGGCGCAGACATTTGCCTTGCCGCTTTGAGAAGTCTGGAACGAAAACGTCTAGAAGACCCTGCGCCAGTGTCTCTCAGCTTGCCAAGGCGCGGTGTAAAATCAGTGTCACCACTCATGTGGTCCGATCTCCGCCAATGCACCTAAAGATCCCAATAGATTCAACAAATCTGAGAAAATTCGTGCACCACATATTCCGGCATAAGGCGCCAAAAAAGAGATGTGCAGACAATACCTTATGCACCTGTTGGTGCATGAGCTTCAATCTTGCCCGTTCGGGTTCGCTGGCTGATCTAAGTCTGCCATTCGCCGCTTCATGCCGCCATATGCCGGAAAACGCCGCCATCTCTAACTAGCGCCACTCCAGCACAAGCTGCGCTGAACTTTGAATATCACTTACATTGGTCGGTCCAAAGTAACGTCCATCAAGAGAATCCGGGTGCGGATTCATCAAAAATACCTGGCTATTTCTGAGCCTGATACACCCTTCCCAAGAAGGCAATTCTCGCATCATCGAATCTGTTTTTCTTGCGATGCCATGAGGGGTTTGATTAATAAAAATGCGTCCATCTACCCTGCAAATCTCATCGCCTGGCACACCAGCAACACGCTTCAAAAGCGGCCAATCTTTTCCGACAAACCCTCGTTCGCTTGCCCAAACTGCCTCAGGGCTTTTGGCTGAAACGACAACCCAACGACCAAGGGTGAATGGGTTGTCATTCAGCCAATAAAGCCCTATCGGCGCGCTTGCCGTTCGGTTCCATAGAAGCTTTTCTGAGGGTGAAAACGCTATCCCAAAGAGCGCGAGGCATACGCCTACAATCATCAAAAGAAAGAATGATCGACGCATGGTTTCACCGGAGAGGCTCGCCGGTAGAAACCCATCTCTGGCCTTCCGACCAATCGACCAAATCGGCTTTCGTGTAATAGACACGCCAACCATGTTTTCGGTAAATTGGCCCGCGCCCCTGGTAACGATAATGACTTAGGGTAATTGGTGATAGATGCAGAAACTCGGCGGCTTCCTGCGCTGTGAGAAGTTCTGGCAGCTCGGCACTGCCTTTGGATTTTTGACTGTTGTTCCCCATGGTATGGTACTCCTCTCGTCTTTTGCATTCGACGAGAAGGATGCCGCCACATGCCGGAATTTATAGCCGTAAAAAGTCCCGGCTGATTTTTGTGTCCGAGTGTTAACTCTGTTCCACAAACAGAAAACCGCCCCGGAGAGTCTCTCCGAGGCGGCAGATTTTGAGTGACGTTTTGCGCCTAGTCGCGCGGGTTCCAGAGGAGTACGTGACGCCCTTTTTGGCCTTTTACGGGGGCAAGGTTTGCGTAGATTTTGCGAGGGCCGATCTGCGGGTCTGCCAGCGTGATCGAAACGTATTCGCGGCCCGATGCCTTGGCTTTGCGAAGCCATCCACCACCTATTTCGGTTGAGGTTTCACCGGCATAGATGCGGTAATCGGGTTGCTCGTCGGCAGCTTTTTCGGCGTTCTTTTCTATGCGGATTGAGCTTGTGAGGTTTATCATTGCAAGAGCGCCTTCAAAGCCTGATTTGGTTTCGCTGACATATCCTAGTGCGTTGGCCATGGTGTATTTCCTTTCGTTTCCATGTATCGAGTAGGACCCTTTGTCCTCGTCGACGCCGGACCGCTGGGGCGATGCAGGGCGGGCCTGAACCGGAACGGGCGAAACGAAGTGGAGCACCTGCGAGGGCAAGAAATTTGTTTCGCGGTGAATGCGCAAAGCGCAGAGGAAATTTCTTGCCTTGGCAGGTTTCATGGCCCGGCAGACATCGTCCAGGTCACACGGCAAGAGAAGGGAACAAGGGGCTCAAGGCGTACTTTCCGGAAACGGAATAACCCGCCTGGCTGACAAACGGCCATGTTCCCTGCACCCAGATACGGCGCGATGGTTGGCGTCTCGAAAACCAACGAATGCCATGAGCTTTAGAAATCCGACGACAATAAATGCGCAGAATGTCGACTGATCAGCACATTGCTCATTCGAGCGGAATGGCCAGTGGATCGATGAAGACCTGCCAGGCATTGCTTGCAAGGGCCGTCTTCCATTTGAGCGCATCCACGGCATTTTTCACCAAATGGCTCCGGGTTGTTCCGTCGCCATACAGGGCCGTCACCAGATACATGTCTTTGACCTCCCCTATCGCGCCCAGAAGATATGGACTTCATCAAAGCCGGTCTGAAAGACCATGATCTCGCCGTTCAGCGCCATGTCTCGAGCGAGCGCTACCCAATCGATATAGTAGCGAAGGCTCTGTGGAATCTGCGTGCCAATGTCATCATGCAGCTGCTCGGCAAAGTCTGCAGCGCTACGATATTCGCCCGCATATTCGTCAAAAGCCGCGCGCGCGTCAGCGAGATCATTGCCAAAATACTCAAGCACCTTGCCACCAAGCTCGCCATGGTCCTCGACAAAATCAGCGAGTTCGCACACGGTCTCGAAGCTTGCATATTCGGAGAGATGCGCCCCTTCGAAGCCTTCGTAATCGTGGATCGCCCACTCTTCTGCATGTGGGACTGGTGAAGCGGCGAGCATGGCGCGCACTTGCGTTCTGATCTCATCCGGGGTGGTGGCCGTGATCCAACTCCCATGCAGGCAGCCATTATTGTAGGCTGCAAGGCAGGCCACGTAGATGCGCGGTCTATCGGGATACGCGGGTGCGGTGCATGTTATCTGCGCGGGGTCCGGGTGGTGTTCGGTCATGTCAGTCTCCTTTGCGCTGCCTCGCATTCTTTCCCGCATCAGGCGGGGGTGGGCGGCGAAAAGGTGCTCCGCCGGAGCGTGCAAGGGCGCGGCGCAAGGGGCGCTGAAGGTAGGACACCTAAAGACGATTGATCTGGAAAACGTCCCGCCCCCTTGTGCGGCAACCGCGCTCTGGCAGACGCACCGTCCGTCCAAACCCGACTGTTCGGAAGAACCCATGAGGCCATTAGAAAACGGACAAAATGGGCCGGAAAGCCCACGATGACCCCGCCTAGAAATATCGGTTGAGCCATTTCCCGATTCTGCCTAATTTTCTCAAATAGGCTGATTTCGGCTCAAGGGGCGGCCATGGAAACTGACATTCTGACCATCAAGGAAGTGGCGGAATATCTGCGATTAACGGAGAAAACCGCCTATCGGTTGGCCTCTGAGCGCAAGATTCCGGGGTTCAAAGTTGGCGGATCGTGGCGGTTCCGCAAAGGCGAGATCGACGAATGGATAGAGGACCAGAAGACAGGGTCAAACAAGGCTGAGAAGCCATAAAAAGGGGGCGAGCATGATCACCGACTATCACTCGAAACTGTTCGCTCACGAGCTGCTGCGCCGTCATTCGGTTGCGGATGCAGAGAAAATGGCGGGTACGTTGTTCGACGCGCAGGTCGACTTAAACCCGCATCAGGTTGAGGCCGCTCTATTTGCTTTTAAGTCCCCGCTTTCGAAAGGCGCGATCCTTGCCGATGAGGTTGGTCTCGGTAAAACGATCGAAGCGGGCTTGGTGCTGTCTCAGAAGTGGACTGAGGGAAAACGGCGTATCCTGATTGTGGGCCCTGCGAGCCTTCGCAAGCAATGGGCCCAGGAAATCGAAGAAAAGTTCTTCCTGCCGAGCTTCATAATCGAGTCGCGTAATTACAAGAAGATCATCAAGGACGGCGGACATCGGCCATTTGAACAACCCGCCATAGTGATTTGTTCGTTCCAATTTGCGGCGCGCCATGCAGACGAATTGATGGTCACGCCGTGGGACCTGGTGGTTATCGACGAAGCTCACCGCCTCAGAAATGTCTATCGACCTGACAACAAAGTGGGACGCGCGCTCAAGACCGCATTCGGCAATGTGCCAAAGATTTTGCTAACAGCGACACCACTCCAAAATTCGCTGATGGAGCTCTATGGGCTGGTCAGCATCATCGACGATTATGCCTTCGGCGACGCCAAAAGTTTTCGTGCGCAATATGCCCGGCTTGGAGATGGTCAGTTTGATGAATTGAAAGCACGGCTTGAACCGATCTGCCATCGGACACTCCGCCGCCAGGTGCTGGAGTATATTCGCTACACGAACCG
The DNA here is from genome assembly GCA_024743015.1 of Hyphomonas sp. Classification (GTDB taxonomy): domain Bacteria; phylum Pseudomonadota; class Alphaproteobacteria; order Caulobacterales; family Hyphomonadaceae; genus Henriciella. Next base: position 10,635 of record JANSXJ010000001.1, read on the forward strand.
TATCCCGATCACCCAAGAATTTGTTCCCGGCCCGGAAGAGCAAAAGCTCTACGATTTCGTCTCAGAGTATCTACAAAGACCGTCACTAGCGGCGCTGCCATCCAGCCAACGCACGCTCATGACTCTCATTCTTCGAAAGCTCCTGGCGTCATCGACTTTCGCCATTGCGGGTGCATTGAATTCACTAGCGAACAAACTCGAGCGTCAGTTGAAAGATGATGCGGCGCTTAAGAACAACCTCGAAGATCCCATCCCCGACGATATTGAGGAAGACTATGATGGGTTTGAGGAAACAGCAGAAGAATGGGTGGATGACGAGACGCCGCCCGAATTGCTGTCTGAGGATGACATTGCCGTCATTGAAGAAGAGATCGCAGAGCTTCGACGCTTTAAAGACTTAGCCGTTTCGATTACCGAAAACGCCAAAGGTAAGTCGCTTCTGACAGCTTTGGCAGCGGGCTTTGACAAAGCCGATGAGCTGGGAGCCGCGCAGAAGACGATCATCTTCACTGAGTCCCGGCGCACTCAGGATTATCTCGTCCGCCTTTTGTCAGAGAATGGCTATGCGGGCGACCTCGTCCTCTTCAATGGCTCGAACGCCGATGAGCAGTCAAAAGCGATCTATGAGCAATGGAAAACGGCTCATGCCGGAACCGACAAGGTTACCGGCTCGCGCACAGCGGACATGCGCGCGGCGCTGGTCGACCACTTCCGCAACCACGCAAAAATCATGATCGCAACAGAGGCGGCAGCGGAAGGCATCAATTTGCAATTCTGCTCGATGGTTGTGAACTATGACTTGCCCTGGAACCCGCAACGGATTGAACAACGCATAGGCCGCTGCCATCGGTATGGTCAGAAGCATGACGTGGTGGTGGTCAACTTCCTCAACCGGAACAATGCCGCAGACCAGCGTGTGTTCGAACTGCTCTCAGAGAAGTTCCAATTGTTCAATGGTGTCTTCGGCGCGAGCGACGAGGTACTCGGATCAATTGAATCCGGTGTCGATTTTGAGCGCCGCATTTCAAAGATTTATCAAAGCTGCCGCACGCCTGATGAAATTGAAACCGCCTTTGAGACGCTGCGCACAGAAATGGATGAGCAGATCGCGGAAACCATGGACAATACGCGCCAAAAGCTACTCGAGCATTTCGACGCGGAGGTGCATGACCGCCTGAAGATGAATATGGAAAAGGCGAGCGCCTATCTTGACCGCTACACGACATTACTTTGGGCGCTGACCAAGCATGAGCTCGGCAAGCGAGCGAGCTTCGACGATGGCCACCACACCTTCACGCTGAAGCAGGCGATTGATGGCGTCGAAGCGCCTGTCGGCGGCTACTTCCTGCGCAAGGAAGGGCTGGAAGGCCACCGCTACCGGCTCGGACACCCCTTAGCCCAACACGTGCTTGAACGCGCGGCTGATCGCTCCCTCAATGGCGCATCGCTGACCCTCGATTACACAAACTGGCCTGCTCAAGCCGCCGCGTTGGAGCCCTTTGTCGGTGCGCGCGGTATTGCCGTGGCGCATAAGCTTTCCATTCGCGGCGCGGACGACCAAGACCATATCATCATCGCGGCACAGACAGATCAGGGAACCAGCCTCAGCGAAAACGCAGCGCGGCGACTTTTCGATCTTCCTGTACAAGGACAATCCCCTTCCAGCGTCGAAGCAAGACCAGAAACACAAACGCATATTGACCAGACGCGCCAGCGCATTCTCGAAGAGCTCGCTGCGAGGCAAGCGCAATGGTTTGATGATGAGATGGAGAAGCTCGACAACTGGGCGGAAGACAAGCGCGCTGGGTTGAAGGCCGACCTCAAAGACTATGACGACCAGATTAAGGCGTTGAAAAAGGAAATCCGCCTTGCGGGCGGCCTACCCGAGAAGCTCAGCCTGCAGCGCAAGGTACGCGACCTGGAATCCAAACGCGATGTCGCCTGGCGCGCCTATGACGAGGCAGCCAAAGACATTGAAGTTCAAAAAGATAACCTGCTCGACAGTGTTGAAGAGCGTCTCGGCCAAGATGTAACCGACGAGACGCTTTTCGTCATTGAGTTTGAGATTGTGTGAGGAAGACGCCCATGACCGACCAACCTGAAAAAATGCCCCTCACCAGTATGGATATCGCTGCTGAAAAGCGAGAGGCGCTCAAGCAATTATTCCCGGAAGTCTTTGCGGAAGACTCCATCGATTTCGATCAGCTGAAGCGCGTGCTCGGTGACTGGGTTGAGCCCGGCAAAGAACGCTTCGGCCTCACTTGGCCGGGCAAGGCCGAGTGTATGCGGATCATCCAGAGTCCGAGCGTCGCCACGCTGAAGCCCATGCGCGACGAGTCCGTCAACTTCGACGAAACGGATAACGTCTTCATCGAAGGCGACAATCTGGAAGTACTGAAGCTGCTTCAGAAGGCCTATTTCGGCAAGGTCAAGATGATCTACATCGATCCGCCCTATAATACTGGCAAGGAGTTCATTTATCCCGACAAATTCGCCGAAACGCTCGACACTTACCTAGCTTATTCAGGACAGGTCGATGACGAAGGTCGAAAATTCTCTACAAATACCGACACGGGTGGTCGGTATCACTCAAGCTGGCTAAGCATGATGTACCCTCGCTTGTATCTGGCAAGGAATCTTCTTCGTCGCGATGGAGTGATCTGCATTTCGATCGATGACCATGAGGTTATGAACCTCCGGTCAGTTTGCGATTTGATATTTGGGGAAGAGAATCATGTCGCTACAATCTCGGTGCTGAACAACCTTAAGGGGCGCAACGACCGAAAGAACGTCGCGACCAGTCACGAATATATGATTTTGTATGGCAATGAGAATTTTGAATCGTATGGATTGCCGCTCACACCAGAACAACTTGAGCAATATAAGTACAAAGACTCTGAAGGTCATGCATTCGCGCTGCGAGACCTAAGAAAAAGGGGCGGTGCTGATAAGCGGTCCGATCGGCCCAACCTATTCTTTCCGATCTACTACTGCAAAGAAACAAAAGAATGCAGCCTTGATCGGCAATCAGACGAGCATGTAGAGATCTTGCCAATGCTCAGCGATGGAACTGACGGCTGTTGGCGTTGGGGAAAAAAGCGAGTCAGCGAAAATTTGATGCGCCTCCACGCAAAATATAACAAGGCTAAAGATAAATGGGGCGTAGAGTATCGGGTCTACCTCGACCCCAAAATTAATGGAGACATCGACGATGACGAGGCAGATGATGACGACGTAGAATTTGAGCGCACGTCAAAAACTAAATCATTTTGGTGGGGAGCAGATGTATCGACCGACCATGCAGTTCGTCAATTTAAAGAGCTTTTTGATGGGATGACCACGGATTACCCGAAGTCACCTAAACTGATCCAGCGATTACTGCATATGGCGACGAAAGATGGTGATCTCGTCCTGGACTTTTTTGCAGGATTTAGCACCACGGCTCACGCTATACTTGAGCTCGATAAACAGCTGGGGGAGCGGCGTTCGTTCATCATGGTTCAGCTTCCGGAGCCCTGCGCGCTTGAATCTGAACCAGCAAAGCGCGGCTATTCCACTATATCGGATTTATCACGTGAGCGTATCCGTAGAGTGATCTCAAAGATTGAGGCGATCGATTCATCAGAGCTCCCCTTGTCTGGAACAGACGCGAAAGCGGATCTCGGTTTTAAGTCATTCCAGTTGTCACGTACGAATTTCCGTATATGGGAGGGCGAGGCGCCGACCTTTGAATCCGAACTCGACCTCCACGTCCAAAACGTCGACCCGTCCGCCACACCCGAAGACATTGTCTACGAACTTCTTCTGAAGGCTGGCTTCCCGCTGACCACCAAAGTCAAAGCCGAGGAGATGGCGGGCAAGACCGTCTACAGCGTGGAGGATGGCGCGCTGCTCATCTGCCTCGACAATGAGATTACGCCCGCGCTGATCGACGCGCTCGCCGACGCCGATCCGCTGCAGGTCATCTGCCTCGATGAAGGCTTCAAGGGCAATGACCAGCTAAAGGCCAATGCCGTCCAGACCTTCAAGGCCCGCGCCGCCAGCCGCGAGACCGAAATCGTCTTCCGGACAGTGTAGGAGGGATCGAGCTATGAAAATAAGCAAACAGCCATACCCGATCACTACACTGTATGGTCTACGAGACAGGATTGATCCGACACCGGATTACCAACGCCCGCCTGCGTGGTCAAAGAAACAGAAGCAACTACTTATCGACACGATCTTACGCGGATATGACGTGCCTAAAATGTACTGGCAGCGCTTAGAGAAAGGCGCCCCTTTCGAGTTTGCCGTCATCGATGGCCAGCAACGATTGAGGACAATCTGGGAGTTCTGTGGCGGCGAGTTTGCGCTGGCTAAAGATATGGACCCGGTCGATGGCATCGAGATCGCGAAAAAGAAGTATGCAGATCTGGATTTTGATCTTCGATCCAAGTTCGACATCTATTTTCTGGACGTCGTGATTGTAGACGATGCCATACAGACTGATGAAGAAGACGAAGTGCGGGATATGTTCCTGCGTCTTCAAAACGGCACCACGCTCAAGGCCCAAGAAAAGCGCAACGCCATGCCAGGACAGATGCGCGACTTCATCAAAGATGTTGCAGGCCATAGGTTCTTTGAGAATTGCAAGTTCACGAATTCGCGTTTTGCATTCGACCATATCGCAGCACAAATGGTCCGATTGGAAATGGCTGGAGAGCCAACGAGCGTTAGGGATGGTGACCTCAACAAGATGTATGAGGGCAACCGCGCCTTTGACCCGAACGGCAAGGTGGCTAAGAAAGTTCGCCGTGTCCTTGATTACCTTCTGCGCGCCTTTCCCGACAAAACACCGGAACTCGAACGGTACAACGCAATTGTTCTCTATTGCCTCTCATCAACACTCATTGGCTGCTACGCTCATTCGGGGACTGAAGAAGCGCTAGCGAAGTGGTTTATCGAATTCGAGACTGAACGGCGAAAGAATGAAACGCTGGATGAAGAAGAACGTGATCCGCAACTGATTGAATACCGACGGCTCACAAGCCAATCGACTGATAGTGAAGAGTCAATCCGTGCCCGTCTGGAGTTCATTGAGAGACGATTTTTCCTGGCCTATCCGGATATCGAGCCTTTGGACGAAACGAGGATCTTCACACCAGAACAGCGACTGGCGATTTACCGCAAGAATGACGGCCATTGCCAATTGAAGATAAAATGCAATGGCGAACGTCTCGCATGGGCAGACTGGCATGCCGACCATATCGTTGCGCATTCAAATGGCGGCAAAACCGTTGTCTCCAATGGTCAGGTGGCGTGCGGACCTTGTAATTGGGTCAAGAGCAATAAGCCTGATCCCAATGGGGCGACAACCTCATGAAGCTCAAATTCGATCCCACTCTGGAATACCAGGCGCATGCGATATCGGCCGTCACCGATATTTTTGAAGGCCAGCCTTTCGCCCAAACCGGCGCTGCTGCATTTCAGGTACTCCAAATCGGCGGCCTCTTCCAAACCGAACTAGGCCTCGCCAACCGCTTGGCTCTTCCCGATGAGACCCTCCTCGAAAATTTGCGTGTTGTTCAAGAACGCAATGATATTGAGATGGCGGAAGCGCTCCAGGGACGAGACTTCTCCATAGAAATGGAAACCGGCACCGGGAAAACGTACGTCTATCTGCGTACAATTTTCGAGCTCAATAAACTCTATGGGTTCAAAAAGTTTATTATCGTCGTGCCAAGTGTTGCGATCCGAGAAGGCGTTCTAAAAAGCATTGAGGTGACAAAATCGCACTTCCAAACGCTTTATGAGAAAGTGCCGTTTGATCACTTTGAATACGACTCAAAGCGGTTGGGTAAAGTCCGCCAATTCGCCAGCGGCAACCAAATTCAAATCATGATCATCAATATCGACAGCTTCCGGAAGGATGTTGCCGATAAGGATCTTTCGGAGATGACTGAGGATGAGCTGAAGAAGCTCAACGTCATCAACCGTGAGAACGACCGAATGTCTGGTCGACGCCCGATAGAATTCATTCAGGCGGCCAACCCGGTTGTCATCATTGACGAGCCTCAAAGCGTTGTCGCCACCGACAAGGCGCGCCGCGCGATCGCGAACCTCAACCCCCTCGTCTCGCTACGCTACAGCGCGACGCATCGTGATACTCCAAATCTTATTTATAGGCTCGATCCGATTGAGGCGTATGATCTCCGATTGGTTAAACGCATTGAGGTTGCTTCAATCCGTGAAGAGAACAGTTTCAACGACGCCTATGTGAAACTTCTCAAGACAGACAATAAGAAAAGTATCAGGGCGCAAATTGAGATACACACTGCTGGGCCTCAGGGACCAAAAGCGAAAAAGCTGTGGGTGAAGCAGGGAGACGACCTCTTTATCAAGTCCGGCGAGAGAGAAACTTATCGCGACGGATACATCGTTCAGAATATCGATTGCACGCCAGGCTCGGAGTATATCGAGTTCAATCAGGGCGGTTTCCTAGAACTTGGTCAAGAAGTCGGCGGACTCGGTGATGACGTGATGCGCGCGCAGGTCCGCGAGACGGTTGAACAGCATCTAAAGAAAGAACGGTCCCTCCGTGGCAAGGGCATCAAGGTCCTCTCACTGTTCTTCATTGACCGCGTCGCGAATTACCGAGTTTACAATGATGACGGCACTACAAGCTTAGGAAAAATTGGTCGTTGGTTCGAAGAAGCGTATGCTGAGCTATCTGCCAAGCCAATTTACAAGGACCTGATACCCTTTCCTATAAGTGAGCTTCATGATGGATATTTCTCTCAGGACAAAAAGGGACAAGCGAAAGACACAAGCGGCACGACGAAAGTTGATGAGGACACTTACAGCCTGATCATGCGCGACAAGGAACGGCTACTTGATCCGGGTGAGCCCTTGCGATTCATCTTTTCGCATTCTGCCCTGAGAGAAGGCTGGGACAATCCCAATGTCTTCCAAATATGCACATTGAATGAAACGCAGAGCGTCGATAAAAAAAGGCAGGAAATTGGTCGTGGATTGAGGCTTCCAGTCAACTCCGACGGCGAACGCATTCATGATGAGACTGTGAACCGTCTGACGGTTATCGCAAACGAATCCTATGATGAGTTTGCCCGCACACTTCAGACAGAGTTTGAAGTGGACGTTGGCGTAAAGTTTGGCATTGTCGACAAGATCGCATTTGCCAATATCATAAGACCGGATGACCAGGGCAGCGATGTTGCGCTTGGCCAGGATCTATCGGCGAAGCTCTGGCAGCACTTTGTGTCGGAGGGTTATCTTGCTGAAGACGGCACGATCCTCAACAAGTTCGATCCGAAAAACCCGCACTTCGAGCTGAACGTCCCTGACGGCTACGAAGCCATCCGTGCCTCGCTCGTGGATGAGATTTCCAGAAAAATCTTCAAGAATCGGGTCGCAAATGCGCGCGAGAGACGAGAACTGAAGTTCAGAAAAGAAGTGCAGCTCAGCGAAGAGTTCCAGGAACTCTGGGAGCGGATCAAGCATCGCACGAGATATCGCGTAGAGTTCCAGACCGACGAATTGATCACACAAGCCCTCAAACGAATTGCTGCGATTGAACCCATCCGGGCACCACGTATTTCAACAACGGTGGTTGGCGTGGATATCTCAGAGGCTGGAGTTTCTGTCGACCGCCAGCTGGCCTCAAGAACAGAAGAGATCGCCTCCGCCACGGTGCTCCCCGATATTTTAGGCTTCCTTCAAAAGGAAACTGAGCTGACGCGTCATACGCTTGCTTCAATCCTCAAACAGTCTGGACGTCTGGATGAATTCAAGGTCAATCCTCAAGCGTTCATGGCCGCCGTAGCTGATGCTATCGGGCGCGCACTTCATGACTTGATGTTGGAGGGCATTCGATACGACAAAGTTCCAGAACAGTCCTGGGAGATGAGCAGGATTGAGCAAGAAGCGGAAAAAGGAATCGTCCGCTATTTGAGCAATCTTTATGACGTACAGAACCGTGAAAAATCACTGTTCGACGCTATCGAATATGAATCTGAAACCGAGCGGCAATTCGCAGCGGACCTCGATAACAATGAGTATGTACGCCTTTTCGTAAAACTTCCTTCTTGGTTCAAGATCGACACACCGATCGGTCCTTATAATCCCGATTGGGCATTCGTTACCGAGAATGATGAGCGACTCTATTTCGTGCGGGAGACCAAGAGCACTCTCGATAGTGACGAGCGTCGCACGAAAGAAAACCAGAAAATCGTATGTGGACGCCGTCACTTCGAAGCTCTCGACGTCGACTTTGACGTAGTAACTCAGTTAGCTGAGGTAGAGTTCAATAACTCTCAATAGCCGCTGGATATTTGCGTGCGATATCTGAAAGCCACCTCTGGATATCCGCCGCAATCGCCTGGCCATCTTCAAGGCCCCGTACTTCCGAGAGTTCCTCAATCGCCTGTGGAATGGTACGCCAGAGACCCGGATCAGCATGGTCATCGTGAAGTCTGCCTGCGATGGCCTCAGCCATGCGTGTTCGGTCTGCTTCGCTAAGCGTTTCAGGTGCTGAAGCATAGACGATGCGCTGGGCCAGTTGCTGGAGCCGTTCGTCTTCAAAGGTTCGGATCAAACCGGCTTTTCCTCGCCAATCGGCACGATGAAAGTCTTCCATGCGTGCGGAATCTTCGCGAGACGGAAAGCCTTCGAATATCCGCTGCTCAAGATGCTCTGCTTCCGGCCAGGGTTCTTTCAGCGCTGCAGCGGTCTGGAGAAGCTTCGCGCACGCTTCTTCATTCGATGCCAGGGATTCACTCTGAGAGTGAATGTCGGCTTCAGGCGCGTAACCGATCCTGCGTGCTGTCGTCTGATCCAGAACGATTGGTGCTTTATTGAGCGCAATGTCTCGAAGGGGTTTTGGCGAAGCTTTCAGTCGTTTCTCTAGCGCTTCATCGTCCAGGGTGAATATCTCATTCCAGTTCGCATCGAGGCGAAGACAGCTCGCGGCGCTTGTTGACGCGCCATGTTGATCAACGCGCTGCCCCCACCAGATGCTTGGCCCATTGATGAAGTATTCAACGAAGAGGAATGGCTCACCGGGTACGAGCCTTGAGGCCATGTCGGATTTCCGGGCGGAGCTGACATTGGCAGTCCATAGTTCGGAACATTTCTCGGCCAGAATACAGGCGATAAAAATCGTGGCTTCGACATCGGCCAGTGCGTCATGCGCGTTTTCATGAGCAAAGCCATTGAGAGGCGCAAGCTGGTCCAGCTTGAAACCGGTCCGCCCTCTGGGTGTCGCCGGGTAGTTGAAGACACCTTCGTAGAGATGTGACGCGGCTTGCACGAGCGGAAAAATGTCCATGCGGGCATTGCCGTTCGTGACCGTGAGGTATGGCGGATGAAGGGCTTGCCAGAATGCGCGCTGCATGAGCGGTTCATCGAAGCGCATGGAATTATAGCCTGCATAGGTGGCCGGCCCCCAGCTTTCGAGCTTTGCTCGTATGGCCGACATCATGTCGTAAAAGCCTGGAAGGTTCTGGTCGTCCAGCATGTCGGGCGTCACGCCCGTAACCTTCAGGGCCATGGGCGCAGGAACAATCCAGGGCAGACACTGACACCGGATTTCGAAGCGGTCGACTTCTTCCAACTGGTCGTTGGTCAGGATGGCTGCGAATTGCAGGACCTGATCGAACACCGTATTGGTGCCGGTCGTTTCGGTATCATAGAATACGAACAGCGCTGCTTCCTCTCCGATAATCTGATGATCAGAACAGTCGCCAGAATAAGCCGATTTGGCAATCTGTAATCGCGTTGTAGCAGCGCCGCTCGCCGATTTTGAAGCGCTCTGTTACGCGGCTTGGCGCTCTGGCCCCAGTTGCGATCCGAGAAGCTCGATGAGATATCCACCATCACGCAGGGCCTCAGCCTTGTTCACGAGATATCGCATGGCGCTTTTCATGGACCGCCCACCCCACTCGGCCTGAACAGTCTCTTCTCCGTAAAGTACGACAGCAATCTCTCTTCGCGTCATACCCAGTGCCAAACAATCAAGGGCGACGAGACCGTCACGGAGCATTTGCGTGCTCTTTGACCATAGCGGCGTTTCCAGGCCCGGGTCATCACCGTAAATCCGCATGGCATCCTTTTGGGCTTTGAGCTTGCGCTCATAGGCTTCCATATCTGAAATCTGCAGTTTCATTCGTACAGGCTCCAAGCCCAGAACCGATAGTCCCGTACATCTGACTTGGGCCACACATCCGTTTCCTCGAAGCAACAAGAATTCTCGCTGCGCACGATCAGTTATATGCGTAATTTCGCAATGCGGCACCGTTCGATCCCAGATATCACATGACTGTCCTTCGGCGCGCGGCGTGCAATTGACTTCTACCTGGTCTGGGAAGGCGGTTTTCAACCAAACCGCATCCGCATCAATGCCGTTCTGGTCCGGATCAGGCATAAAGACCAATCCCCATCGCGAGGCCAGTTTTTGCGGGACACGTGACCTCAACAGTCGGATACGCGCTTCACCGCACGGACCTTTTAACTCTGAAATATCGTCTTTTGAGTGCATGGCTGCATCTTCGCGGAAATCTTCATTTCGCCTCAGATATTCCCACGCCCACCGGTCCAACGACATACGCCAAAGGTAGTTATATTTCCCAAGAACCCCATCAGCCTTTAGTGGATATTTTTTCATCTGCGCCTCCCGTAGCAGGAGAAAAGCAGCAAGAATTGCGCCAAATGAAAATCTACCCTCCTTTATCATGCGCAAATATTTCATCGAAATTTCAGCCATCTAAATAAATAACGTTATGACACACTCACAAATTGGTTTCGCGCGACAGGCTAATTTTCCAAATTAATATTTGAACTACATTATGCTGCGCTGTGTGGCGTTATGCCTGAATACGCCGCCTTCGGCCTCCATTTGTCGCCATTCCCACTCCCGCAAATTCATATGCTCTGCAAAGCTTCAGTCACTCGCAAACGCCAAGTGACAGGAGCAAAATCGGATGGGCCAGACCCCGCACCACTCAGAAACAGATGCCCGGCGCACGACAATGCTGCGTACGGCCTTCTGCCCGGTGGTGCGGGAAGCGCTCGAAGCGCCTGACACGATCGAGATCATGGCAAATCCGGATGGATCGGTCTGGATTGAGAAAGCTGGAATCGGCCTCATAATTTCTGAACAGACTCTCCAGCCCTCCGACCGCGAGCGCGTCATCCGCCTTGTCGCCTCCGGGGTGGGAGAAGCAGCAAGCCGCAATTCTCCCATCGTCTCTGCCGAACTCCCCGGCAGCGGCGAGCGGTTTGAAGGGCTTCTCCCACCTGTTTCGACGGCGCCATGCTTTTCAATTCGAAAACCTGCCACCACGCTGTTTGAACTTGGTGACTATGTTGATCAGGGCGCGCTCGCGCCAGCGCTTGCCGAAGCACTGAAAGACTCCATCAGAACCTATTCCAACATCCTGATTGCGGGCGGGACGTCATCCGGCAAGACGACCTTCACCAATGCATTGCTTGCGGAGCAGAGCCTCCATGATGACCGTATTGTCATCCTGGAAGACACGCGTGAGCTGAAATGCGCTGCACCCAATACAGTACAGCTCAGAACCCATCGCGGCAGTACAAGCTTGAAGGACCTCGTCCGTTCAACGCTGCGTCTGCGACCAGACCGGATCGTGGTGGGTGAAGTGCGCGGGCCTGAAGCCCTCGATCTTTTGAAAGCCTGGAACACCGGTCATCCCGGCGGCATCACCACGCTGCATGCAAATTCTGCACACGGCGCGCTCACGCGTCTTGAACAACTGACGCTGGAAGCAACGCCACGCGCGCCGTTCGATCTGATCGCAGAGACGATTGATGTGGTCGTGTTCATGAGCCGCGCTGGCGGTCAGCGCCGTGTCGAAGAGGCGCTCAGGATCACCGGTTTCAATGGTGAGGGCTATGACACCGCCCCGCTTGTTTCTCGCAGCCTTTCACTCGTCACAGAAGGAACCTCTTTATGATTGTCTATAATCAAATTCGCGCCGTGAACCGGACGGTTCAGGTTGCTGCCGCCATCGGCATCGGACTACTCCTCGCAGGCCCGGCCCATGCAGCTGGCTCAGGCATGCCCTGGGAAGGCCCGCTTGATCAAATTCTGCAATCGATCGAAGGGCCGGTCGCCCGCATTGTTGCAGTGATCATCATTACCCTGACGGGTCTGACGCTCGCTTTTGGTGAAACGTCTGGTGGCATGCGCAAACTGATCCAGATCGTTTTCGGACTTTCGATTGCCTTTGCCGCAACCTCTTTCTTCCTGACATTCTTCAGCTTTGGCGGGGGCGCGCTGATCTGATGGCTGAAGGCTATGAAATTCCCCTCCATCGCTCTCTGACCGAGCCCATCTTGATGGCAGGTGCACCGCGAAGTGCTGCCATTGCCATCGGGACGATGGCCGCTGCCCTCGCGCTCGGTCTCCGGCTCTGGATACCTGGGCTCCTTCTCTGGGTGCTCGGTCACTCAGCAGCGGTGTTCATGGCGCGTAGCGATCCGGATTTCATGGCGGTCGCCTCGCGCTCCACCAGACACAAGGAGCATCTGACATGCTGAACCTCAAGGAATATTCAGACACGCCTGCGCTGCTTGCCGACTATCTCCCCTGGGCCTGTCTTGTTGCGCCGGGCGTCGTCCTCAACAAGGACGGGTCGTTCCAGATCACATTCAAATACAGAGGCCCCGACCTCGAGAGCTCGACAGAAGAAGAACTCGTCTCTGTCATGGCTCGGGTCAATAATGTGCTGCGCCGCTTCGGCTCAGGTTGGGCGCTGTTCTTTGAAGCGCAACGCCAGGAAGTTCACGACTATCCGAATGCAGAGTTTCCAGACGCGCTCACCTGGCTGGTCGATCAGGAACGCGCGCTACAAGCGGAAGAATCCGGCACCCGCTTCGAGAGCTCTTACTTCCTGACACTTCTCTGGCTACCGCCCGCCGATGCCACGGGCCGGGCCGAAAAGGCCCTGATCCAGCGCGCAGAGACAGAAGACGCCGCAACCTGGCGACACCGGTTGGAGACCTTCCAGCAACATGCAGACCGCGCCTTCGATCTCCTTTCCACCTGTCTCGCGGAAATCGCGAAGCTAGATGACGATGAAACGCTGACTTATCTCCACTCGACGATCTCGACCAAACGCCATCCGGTCGTGACGCCCGAGCTTCCCGTTTTCCTCGATGCCGTGCTGGCTGATGAGCCCTTCGCTGGCGGGCTTGAGCCGATGATCGGTGACGCGCATTTGCGTACCCTGACCATTCTTGGCTTTCCGGCCTCCACCTTGCCTGGCATATTGGATGAGCTGAACCGTCAGGGCTTCGCCTATCGCTGGTCAACACGGTTTATCGCCATGGACAAGGCCGAAGCTGAAAAGGTGCTTGGCAAGAAACGCCGTCATTGGTTCGCCAAGCGAAAGTCGATCGGCGCTGTCCTGCGCGAGACCATGTTCAATGAACAGGCAGCGCTCGTCGACAATGACGCTGACAACAAGGCGGCCGATGCTGATGCCGCACTGCAAGAGCTTGGCAGTGATCTCGTTTCATACGGATACGTCACAACAACGATCACCGTTGCAGAGACAGACCGCCGCACGGTCGATGAGCATATCCGGATCGCAGAGCGCATTGTGAATGGCCGTGGGTTCACAGCGATCAGGGAAACACTGAATGCCGTCGATGCCTGGCTCGGCTCATTACCGGGTCACCCATATGCCAATGTCCGCCAACCTATCCTGCACACGCTGAATCTAGCCCATATGGTTCCACTGTCAGCGGTCTGGGCAGGCGAAGGCAACAACAGAAACTTGCAAGCCCCTGCGCTCATCCAGGCGCAGACCGATGGCACAACACCATTCCGGCTGAACCTCCATATCGGCGATGTCGGTCACACGCTCGTCGTCGGGCCTACGGGTGCAGGCAAGTCCGTGCTCCTGTCGCTGCTCGCGCTGCAATGGCAACGCTATGAAGGCGCTCAGGTCTTCCTTTTTGATAAAGGCCGCTCGGCCCGCGCAGCGACACTTTGCACGGGCGGCACGCATATCGACCTTGGGAACAGCAATGCGCCAAGCCTACAGCCGCTCAGAGACTTAGACTCAGAGACCGGCGCTAGCTTTGCTACTGACTGGCTGGCTGGCATCTGCACCAATGAAGGCGTGACGATGACGCCGGACCTTAAGGCGAGGCTCTGGGAAGGCATCCAGTCCCTCGCCAGCGCTCCGGAAGCTGAACGGACCCTGACTGGCCTGACGTTGATGCTACAGGAAGAGACCCTCAAATCGGCGCTGCACCCGTTCACGCTGGAAGGCCCGCATGGGCGGCTCCTTGATGCCGACCGCGAAAGTCTCCAACTCGCCGACACAGTCTGCTTCGAGATGGAAGAGCTGATGCACGCCAAGGGCGTGGTCCTTCCAGTTCTCACCTATCTCTTTCATCGGCTTGAAGCGAGATTTGATGGACGGCCGACGCTCCTCATTCTCGATGAAGCCTGGCTCTTTCTTGATGATCCCATATTTGCAGCGCGCATCCGCGAATGGCTGAAGACCCTGCGCAAAAAGAACGTGTCTGTTGTATTTGCGACGCAAAGCCTCGCCGACATCGCCAACAGCTCCATCGCGCCCGCTCTGGTCGAGAGCTGCCCCACACGCATCTTCCTCCCGAATGAACGGGCACAAGAACCGCAATCGAAAGAAACATATGAGCGGTTCGGTCTTAACGCCCGCCAGATTGAGCTGATCTCAAGGGCAACGCCGAAGCGCGACTATTACTATCAGTCGCCGCTCGGTGCGCGGGTCTTCGATCTCGGCCTTGGCCCGATTGCTTTATCCGTCTGCGGAGCCTCAACGCCAGAAGATCAGGCGATGCTCGACCGCGTGCTTGCCGAGACGGAAGGCGACGGGCTCGCAGAATGCTGGCTTCACGAAAAAGGTCTGCCCTGGGCAGCTGAACTGCTCAGCCGTTGGCCGGGCGACATGCCGGGCACCAACGAACCCTTCCCACCCTCACACGCCATCGCTGCAGAATAGGAGCAACACCAATGAAACGCCTTCTTCTTTCCGCCGCCCTTTGCGCGCTTCCAATGAGTGTGATCACCGCATCGCCCGCAGCTGCGCAGCTATTCGGCGGCGGGATTGTCTATGATCCTGCCAATCATACCCAGAATATCCTGACGGCCGTCCGATCACTCCAGCAAATCAATCAGCAAATCCAGCAACTCACCCATGAGATCGAGATGCTGGAGAATATGGCGCGTGACCTCGAAAGTCTGCCAGACTCCATCGCAGATGACATATTGCGCCGTATGCGCCGCATCGATGAGCTGATGCGTGACGCGACAGGCATCGGATATCGCGTCGAAGAAATCGAGCGCGAGTATGAAGAGATCTACCCGGAAGATTATGGGACAGAACCGCCATCTCAGGCTGTCCTTGTAGAAGACGCCCGCGCGAGGTGGCGCCAGTCGCGTACAGCCTATCGGGAAAGCCTGCTCGTCACCGCAGAAGTTGTCTCATCAGTCCGCGCAGACTCTGAAAGTCTCGATCGTCTTATTGGTGATAGCCAGTCCGCTGCTGGCAACCTCCAAGTCCTGCAGGCGGGCAATCAGATTGAAGCGCTGCAGACCGAGCAGCTGATGCAGATGGAAGCCATGATGGCCTCGCACTACCGCGCCGAAGCGCTTGAGCGTGCCCGCCAACTTGCTGAAGCTGAACGTGGCCGCGCTCGCACCCGCGCCTTTCTTGGATCACCTGACTAATGGATGTGATCGACACATTCCTCGCGACCTTCATCGCTTACATTGATAGCGGGTTCGGCCTGTTGGCGGGGGATGTGGCCTATTTGACAACAACTTTGATCGCAATCGACATCACACTGGCGGGCCTCTTCTGGGCGCTAAGCCAGAACAGTGATGTGATCGCAGGCCTGATCAAGAAGGTGCTGTATGTCGGTTTCTTCGCCTTCGTAATCGGCAACTTTGCTCTGCTTGCCAACATTGTCTTCGACAGCTTCGCACAGCTTGGCGTGACGGCAGGCGGCGGGACGATGACGGCGGCAGATTTGCTCCGTCCGGGATTTATTGCAGGCGTTGGCTTTGACGCGGCGCAGCCACTGCTCGCCGAAATCAGCGACATGCTCGGGCCAATCTCATTCTTTCACAACTTCATCATGATCGCGGTCATGTTCATCGCCTGGGCGATTATCATGGTGGCGTTCTTCGTGCTCGCTGTGCAGCTCTTCATCACCATTCTGGAATTCAAGCTGACGACGCTCGCCGGTTTCGTGCTTGTACCGTTCGCACTCTGGAACAAGTCGGCTTTTCTGGCAGAGCGTGTTCTCGGCAATGTCATCACGTCTGGCATCAAACTCATGGTGCTGGCCGTCATCATCGGCATAGGCTCAACGCTGTTTGCTTCGGTGACCGACGCGTTCCGCACCGGCGATGATGTCACGCTGGCACAAGTCATGGGGACGGTGCTTGCGGCGATTGTCTTCTTCTGGATGGGCATCTTTGCGCCGGGCGTGGCGAGCGGCCTAATCACAGGCGCGCCGCAACTGGGTGCAGGCTCGGCTGCAGGCGCTGTCGCAGGTGCGGCTGCCGGGACTTATGTTGCAGGGGCTGGTGGGCGCGCAGCGATTGGCGCGGCTGCGGGCGGCGCGTCAAGCGCCGTCAAGGCCGGTGCCTCCATGGCAGGCGCGGCGCGTACTTCATATACGCTCGGCTCAGTCGCGTCCGGTGCGTCCGGCGTCGGCGCTGTTGCTGCAGGTGTCGCGGGCATGGCCCGCGCAGGCGGTGACGCCATAGGCCGAACCGCAAGCCGCCCCGCACAACACTTAAGAGACGCCTATCGACGCGGCAGTCAGGGCGCGTGGCGCGCGACTGGCGGCTCCGGTGGAAACGACGGGTCCGGACCATCCACTTCAAGTTCAAGCCCGGGATGGGCGCGCCGAATGCAGGCTCGCCAGAATGCCAGCCAGGCCGGTC
>JANSXJ010000355.1 GCA_024743015.1 Hyphomonas sp.
CGGGTATAGCCGCGAGGAAGCCAATCGCCGTCTGTGTCAGAACACTGGTATGATTGCGAGCTTCTCACGCGCGCTTACGGAAGGGCTGTCTGCGCAGCAAAGCGACAGTGATTTCGACACAATGCTCGCCAGCACAATTGACAGCATTTATGACGCCTCCTGCGCCGGATAAACACTGACGTTCAAGCGTTTGAGGAAGGCGGTCGTTCGGGGCCGCCTTTTTCGTCTCTGGTCCCCCTGTCCTATCCGTGGCAAAGAACCAGCATGGCATTAGAGATGAGACCCGGCTGCGAACGCTGTGACCGCGATCTGCCCGCAGACCAGCCCGGCGCGATGATCTGTTCTTTTGAGTGTACGTTCTGCGCGCAATGCAATGATACAATCTTCAAAGGCGTGTGCCCGAATTGCGGCGGCGCGCTGGTCGCGCGACCGACACGAGTTGGCGCCGCTCTGGAGAAATTCCCTGCCAGTACCGTCCGTGTCTATAAACCCGCGGATTGACGCGCAGCACCGGAAATTCTTGACGACTCGCCCCTGATCGTCGCAAACCCGGCAGATCATGAGCGACCCGACCCGCGAACGCCCTCGGCTTTATTTGATTACGCCGCCTCGAATCGAGGACGTGCCCGCCTTTGTCGACCAGTTTCGCGCCGCCATTCAGGGCGGCGATGTCGCCAGCTTGCAGATCCGCCTCAAGAAAGGCGAAGAGATCGATCTCGCGGCGACTCGCGAAGTCGCCCAGGCGGTTAAACGCATCTGCACCGCGGAACATATCGCCCTGTTTATAAATGACAGTCCGCAGCTTGCCCGCGCGCTGCAAGTCGACGGCGTTCATCTCGGCATGAATGACATGGATATTGCCGACGCAAGAGACTTGCTGGGCCCGGACATGATCATCGGCGCAACCTGCAAGAATTCAAAGCACCATGCAATGATCGCAGGCGAAGCTGGCGCCGACTATGTCGCATTCGGCGCCTTCTATCCGACGCAGACCAAAGCGGACACGACCCCCGCGGATCCAGAGATCCTGACCTGGTGTCAGATGTTCCTGACCCTGCCCTGCGTCGCGATTGGCGGCATTACGCTGGCCAATGCCGCGCCTTTACTGGCGGCTGGAGCTGACTTTCTCGCCGTTTCCAGCGGCGTCTGGGACCACCCGGATGGTCCCGCCGCCGCCGTTGCAATGTTCAATCGCCTGATCGAAGAGTCGATGGCCACGTCTTGAGCTAGTCAGCCTTTGGCGGCGCTGCGCGGCCTGTCACCTGATCGTGGAGTGATTTGTCCATCCGGAAGTGTGCGACCAGATATTCCGCGATTACGCGCAGGACCATCAAGGCGATAATCGCGCCAATTGGGGTTTTGATCATACCCCACAAAGCCGTATCCCAATCATTGTCGAGATAGGTCAACCAGAACCAGAACCGGCGCACCGCGTGCCAGAGAATACCCAGGATACCAAGATAATAGAGCAACCGCGTCAGCGTCGCGCCCATAGATTTTTCGAAACTCAGGAAACCAGACAAGATGCCCATGAATACCCCTCCTTGATTTGCGTTGGCCGTATTCAACCGCAAGCGCCGCCGCCTGTCCACAAAACTTGACCAAAGCGCCCGTCACCGCTACGCCGCGCGCTCTACTGATGAGGACGTCTCACATGGCCAAAATCAACGGCAACGAAATCAAGCCCAACATGGTAATCGAGTATAATGGAAGCGTCTGGCGCGCCATGAAATGCAACCATGTAAAGCCGGGTAAAGGCGGTGCCTTCAACCAGGTTGAAATGCGTAACCTGTTCAACGGATCGAAAGCCAATGAGCGCTTTCGTGCCAACGAAACCGTAGAACGCGTCCGCCTTGAGCAAAAAGACTACCAGTTTCTGTACGACGCTGGCGAAGCGTATGCCTTCATGGATCAGGAATCATTCGAACAGATTGAGCTGCAAAAGGATTTTGTCGGCGAAGACGGCGACTTCCTTCAGGATGGCATGACTGTCGAGATCGAGTTTTATGGCGACACACCAATTGGCGTTGCGATGCCCCAGCAAGTCATCCTGACCGTTGAAGAAACCGAGCCCGTGGTCAAAGGACAGACAGCGGCCAATAGCTTCAAGCCAGCAACTTGCGACAATGGCGTTCGCGTCACTGTGCCGCCTTTCATCGGTGTCGGTGAGCGTATTGTTGTCCAAACTGAAGATCGCACCTATTTGCGCCGCGCCGACTAGGACCCCTCTGACATGTCGAAACCTTCTGCGCTTGGAAATGTAATCATCGAGGCGGCCCGCAAAGCTGGTCGCTCGCTCGCCCGCGATTTCGGCGAGGTAGAGTATTTGCAAGTCGAGAAGAAAGGCCCGGCGGACTTCGTTTCGAATGCCGACCACCGAGCCGAGGAAACCATTTACGAATACCTTGCCAAGGCTCGCCCGGGTTATGGCTTCGTTATGGAAGAGCGCGGCATTGTTGAAGGCACCGACAAGAGCAATCGGTTCATTGTTGATCCGCTCGATGGCACGCTGAACTTCCTGCATGGCCAGCCGCACTATGCTGTCTCGATCGCGCTGGAGCGCGAGGGCCAGCTGTTCGCGGGTGTCGTCTATGATGTCGCCAAGAATGAGATCTTCTGGGCCGAGACCGGTCGCGGTGCCTGGATTGGACAGCGAAAGCTGAAAGTTGGTGGTCGCAAACATCTCGACCAGTCCGTGATCGCAACAGGAACCCCCTGGGTCGGCAAGGCGGAGGAGTATCACAACCGCTTCGCCTCCGAGATCCACATGATGACACGCTCGACTGCTGGCATTCGCCGCTATGGCTCGGCGGCGCTGGACCTGGCCTGGGTCGCTGCCGGGCGCTTTGACGGGTTCTGGGAAAGCCATTTGCAACCCTGGGATATCGCGGCGGGCATGGTTCTGGTGCGCGAAGCAGGCGGTGTTACGACTGAGATGAATGGCGGCGATCCGCTAAAGACCGGATCAATCATTGCCAGCAATCCTGACCTGCACCCTCAACTCGAAAAATGCCTGCGCCAAGCGGGGGCCCGCACCCCGAATGTCGACTGAACCGGCAGCAGATCCTGATCAGAAACCGGGCCTGATTGGCCGCGCTCGCAAGGGCATTGAGTGGCTGAACGCCAACAAGAAACGCTTTTTCTGGTGGTGGATTGCGTATCAGGCCATCAAAGGCACGATTACGCTCTCCCTGATCTGGATTCCTCTGCTCCTGCTCTGGCTGCGCAGCCGCGGCGAAGCCTAACCGCCAAACGCAGACGCGTAGGCCGCTGAAGCCAAAGCCAGCCCGATCGCAGAACCACCTGCTATCATGACCCGTTTGAGAAGCTTGTTGACTGACAGACGCTTGAAGAAGAACACAAACAGCGAAATCAGGGGCAGAATCAGCGTCAGATAGACCAATGCCAGGATGAAGCTGACGCCAGTCAGGTCTTCATCATCCGCTGTGACCTCCTCTCCACCAGTCGGCGGCTCCGCTAGTGGCGCATCACCAAACGTCTCATCCCAGAAACCCAGTTGCCGCGTCATCTCCTCGCAGGTGCTGCCATAAAAGGAAGCGTCTGCGACTTGCTGTTTGCAGCTGGAATTGAACGTATTGATTTCAACAATCGGGGTCGTCACCTGAACGACGATCGCCAGAATGATGACGATGAAGGCATAGGGGATCATAAAGAACCGGAAGATGTAGCGCGTTCCCATCGCTTCTTCGCGGGCTACCGACGACCAGACGATGAGGGTCCCTGACAGGGCAATCGCCATCGCCATCACATCGAGACCGTTAATGGCCCAACCGAACGAGATTTTGAAAAAATTGGCGATGAGCGGGAATAACCCGGCAAACAGACTCGATACAAATTTCAGCGGTCCGACCAGCGTGAATACCATGCCGATCAGCTTGACCAGCTGCATGATCAGAAACCCGACACCCAGCGTATCTGATATGGATCGCAGAAAACTCCACATC
>JANSXJ010000453.1 GCA_024743015.1 Hyphomonas sp.
ATAAATCAACCGTAAGTTATAGCCTCTCTCCTATGGTCACAGGGGAAACCAGGGCCATTGATTTGAAACGTTTCTTTACCCTACTCGGCGCCATGTCCCCCAGCACAAAGCTGGTTAAAGACGACGGTAGCTTTATCCTGTCGACGGAGGACATCCAGCGTCGTCGGATGGTGTTCGTCTCCGGTTTTGGCCTGGTCATGACGGTGATCTACACGATCCTGCAGGTCGTTCTGCTGGGGTTTGATAGCACTGGAATGTTCAATGTCGCGACTGGCGTCGTTGGGGCTGCGATTTGTGCGCTCGGATTGAAATTCAGCCTGTTTGGCGAGCGACCACAGCCCATGATCCGAATCCTCCTGCTCGCATTCTCCGTCCTGATCTGGGGAGAAATCGCGTTTTCGGGCGGAATAACAGGATACCATGTCGGCATCCTGCCCGTCTTGCCGGTGATCGCGGCAATCTTGCTGAGCGCGCGCGATACGATCCTGTTCACAACGCTCAATCTACTGGTCGTGCTCGGCATCTCTGGACTGGCCTATAGCGGCTCATACTTGCCGGAATTTGCGATTACGCCTGAAACAGACCTGATGATGTCATCCTTCATGATCATCCTGGCGATCCTCGGCTGCGGCGGCGCTGCGGTGACACTGGTTCTGCAAAGCGAGAAAGTAAACCGCCAGCTGATGGATCTGGTCGAGTACCAATCCCATCTCGCGGCGCATGATGCGCTGTCAGGTCTTGGCAACCGTATTCGCCTGCAACAACGCTTCGACGCGCTTAAAACTGGCGAAACCTTCGATATCCTCCTGATCGACCTTGATGGCTTCAAGGCCGTCAACGACACGTTCGGTCACAATGCCGGTGACTATCTGATCAAGGCATTGTCGGAACGGCTGCGTGAAGTGACGGACGAGGAAGACTTGCTGGTTCGCCTCGGCGGCGACGAATTCGTTATCCTGCTTGAGAATGTCGATGGCACGCTCGCCAGCATTCGCAAGTATGCGGAATATCTGATCGAGATCCTCAGCCGCCCCTACCTTTGGGACAAGACGGTTCTGCGGATTTCGGCCTCGATCGGTCATGCCCGTTATCCCAATCATGGCTCAACGCCGAGCAAGGTGCTCAGTCTTGCCGATAAGGCGCTGTACCAGGCGAAGGATGCCGGCAAGCGTCAGTGCATCACGTATGGCTCGACGCCGGCCCCAAAACCGGCCCGCAAAGAGCAACCGCTGCGCGCATAGCTCTGAAATCGAACGCAAAATTGCCCCATTCGGTGCAAATCAGCGCCTAAAATTCTCGTAACAGTGCAGAAACGACCAAGCCGGGGCTTCCGGTGGCCATCGAACCATGGTTCAACAGCCGCCGACAATTTGGCCCGGTACCAACCGATCGGGTTTGAAAGCAAAGGGCTGGACCATGACCACACTTGCACTCGTAGATGATGATGAGAACATCGTCGCCTCGCTGAAGATCTTCTTCGAAGCGGAGGGCTATAATGTCCGCACCTACCATGATGGTCTGACCGCGCTTGGCGCGTTGACGGACAGCCCACCCGATCTTGCGATCCTCGATGTGAAGATGCCCAAGATGGACGGCATGGAGCTCCTCAAGCGCCTGCGCCAGACCTCGGAATTGCCGGTCATTTTCCTGACCTCAAAAGACGAAGAGATTGATGAAGTCATCGGCTTCAATATCGGCGCCGATGATTTTGTCCGCAAACCCTGTTCAAACCGCCTGCTGTCAGAGCGCGTGAAAGCAGTGCTGCGCCGGGCCCGGTCTTCCGATAGCGGCCCCGAGGATGGCGACGTCAAGCCGATCGTTCGCGGACGCCTGACACTCGATCCGAACCGTCATTCCTGCTCCTGGGATGGTCACCCGGTACGTCTGACCGTGACCGAGTTTCTGATCCTGCAGGCTTTGGCGCAGCGCCCCGGTTACGTGAAGTCGCGCGACAATCTGATGGACGCGGCCTATGACGACCAGATCTATGTCGATGACCGCACGATTGACAGCCACATCAAGCGGCTGCGCAAGAAATTCCGCGAGAGCGACAAGGAGTTTGATTCGATCGAAACGCTGTATGGCGTCGGCTATCGCTATAATGAGAGCTAAAATCTAGACGTGGTGGGGACTACACAATGAGAACACAGATGATCGGTTCTGTTCTGGCAGCAGCGCTTGTGACCGCTTGCGGTGGCGGCGAGCCAGAGATCGTCGATCCGTATGCAGACCTGGCGGAGGACACGCTGCTTGTTCGGTTCGAAGCGAACCCGGAAGTCGAGGACGGACAGTGCAATCCGAATGTCCATTATGCGCTACGCACAAGCGAGGCATATATATTTGCGAATGTGAGCATCGCGGTCGGCGACAATCTCACGGGGTCAGGCGTCAATCTCGCCAACCTGGAGGAAAGCGGCGTTGCCCGAACGGATGCCGAGCTGAACATGTTCGAAGCCTATGACCAGCCCTGCTCGGAATTGCAGGTTAGAGTCACGGATCTGACATGCCGCACGGAAGCGGAAACCGATGGCTCACCTTGCCCCGCCCCGCAATTTGAAGGGACGGAAATGTTCGCGAGCTTTCGCGGCTTACCGGACGATTAGTTGGCGAGTTGCAACCAGGCGCGTGCAGCGGCCAGAGCAGATTTGATATCTTCCTTGACCAGCAAGTCAGCCATTTCCTGACGGCAAATCTTTGCCTCGTCATAGCCTTTGAGCACAGCCAGGTTGAACCATTTGTGCGCAGCGATCAGATCCTGTTCGCAGTCCACACCTTCTGAATAGGCAAGTCCCACACGGTAAAGCTCTTCGCCGGTTGCCGTGGCTGCTTCCAACCCGGTTTCTGGCGCAATATCGGTTGCCATATCTGAATAAGGCATCTTCTTTTTCCTCTCTCGTTTTGAGAGGTGCTCGA
>JANSXJ010000440.1 GCA_024743015.1 Hyphomonas sp.
CCCAAAAAGGGCGTCATCATGAAGGTCAGTATTTTGTACAGAAACAGGCCGATCGTCATCGCGACCTTATAGACTGATTGGTAGGCGTTCGCCCACCTTTAGTCTCAGCCGATAAATGAGAGAGCGCTGTTATTAGGCGCGCTCGAAGGCGATTCGTCCTGTTGGTCGCTGTCTGGCGCCAGGGAGAACCCCATCCATGCGAGCAAAACAGCGATGGTGAAATTGCGGACGGCAATCAAGATCCCAAACATGATATATCCCTACAAATTATCGAAAAACATTAAACTAGAATCGTTTTAACGAAAAGGGGCTACTACAGATAAAATTGGTCATTTTGATCGATTCGAGCAGGAAAGTGGGGCCATGCAGATTGATACAGATCATTTGCTGCACATGACCGGGGGTGATGCAAACCTTGCGGACGAAGTTCTGGACATCTTTCGAAGTCAGGCAGAAACCTGGGGCCGGATGCTGACTGCGGACAATGATCAGAAAGAATGGGCGGACGCTGCACATGCCCTGAAAGGGGCGGCCCTCAGTATCGGGGCGCACGAATTCGCCGAGGCCTGCGCTCTGGTCGAGACGCGGGGTAGGGGAGAGGTGCCGGTATCGAGGGTTGAAGCCGCCGCGCTCTTATCTTCGCTCAAGGACGGTCTGGTGCACGTCATCGAAGCGTGTGCGCGCGCGAGTTATGTATTGTCCAAACCTGGTTTGAGGCGGTCGAACGACTCAAATTCATAAGCGATGCAACGATCAATCAGCGTCCGCCACACCGGTTCGGCAATGGCGGGCGACAGGCCCTGACGTTCGGCTTCGGCTTTGACCTTGCTCACAACGTCTTCGATCCGAGGGCGATCGAGCACCGCTTTACGCGAGCCCTTGATGCGAGCGGCCGCGTCCATAAACGACTGCCGTTCTTCCAGCAGGCCGACCAGGATCCGGTCTATGCGGTCCACTTCATGACGTACATCCGACATGGTCTCTGCCGTTTCAGCGGTATGGCGCTGCTGATCGGATTTATGGACGGACTTCAACATCGCTTCTGCCCTTCGTTGCTGATCCATATCTAAGATCTTCCCGGATAAAAGACGATGCGGTGCTGCGCCGCGGCAATTGGTGACGCACACAAATAGGCCTTCCAAGGAATACTCGGAAGGCCTGGTTCGCAGTCAAATGCGTTTAGCGCTCGATGAAGGTCGGCATGCGCGCCTGGATCCGGCTATTCCGCATGGCTTCAGCTTCCATCAGAAGGGCTTGGATTTCTGGATCGTTCAGGACCTGCGCGAGTTGACCAATCGCTTTCAGCTCTGCGGCAGACGCTGAAGAGGAAGCGCTGAAGAAGGAGAAGCCGCCATCATTCATCGGGTAGGTCTTCACCCGGATTTCTGCGTCATCCTCGATCTCGGCCAGTTCGCGCGCCTTGGCGATCGCGATGGTCAGGCCGCCGAGCTCGTCGACGAGACCTTTCTGCAGAGCGTCTTCGCCGCTCCAGACACGGCCGCGTGCGATTTGATCGACTTGGTCGAGCGAGAGCTCGCGACCTTCGGATACGAGTCCTATGAAGCGATCATATCCACGCTGTAGCCAGGCGCGAATCATCGAGCGCTGCTCATCGGTGAATTTTTCCGTGGTCGAGAATGCTCCGGCGAAGGGGCCGCCGACCTTGATCGATTCGGCATCAACGCCGATGCGGGCTAGCCCTTCATCAATCGCGATTTTGCCGCCAAAAATACCGATCGAACCCGTAATCGTCGTGCGGTTCGCGACGATCCAGTCTGCGCCGGTCGAAACGTAGTATCCACCGGATGCTGCAACTGATGCCATGGAAACGATGACAGGCTTTTGTTCTTCGGTTTGAATATAATTGATCGCGTGCCAGATCTGATCGGAGGCCGTTGGAGAGCCTCCCGGGCTATCGACACGGAAGACAACCGCTTTGACGTCTTCGTCGCGGCCAGCTTCATAAAGGGCCGCTGCAATTGTGTCGGACGCAAAGCCGTTTCCTTCTTGGAAGAGGCTGCCGCCTTCGTCGCCGGTAACGATCGGGCCTTGTCCGCCGACAATGGCAATCACGGGCGCACCGAATTTGGTTTCCGGGGCATTATAGGACGCCACATCAATCGTGATGGAGTCTTCACCAGCTTGGTCGCGCGCTCGATCCAGGGCTTGCTCGGGCCATCCGAGCTCGGTCGCCAGATTGTACTCGATCATCTGCTCGCCGCTGATCGGGCTTGCTTCGAGGGCGGTGCGCGCTTGCGTTACGCTGATGCCGCGATCGGTCGCAATGTCGTTGAGGGAAATGTCCCAGATCGATTCGGCGAGTTCCGTCATCGCTCTGCGGTGAGGTTCGGTGAACGTCTCTTCCTTGTAAACGTTCGGGGCATTTTTGTACTCGTAAAGCGCTTCAATCTCAGGCGTTACGGAGATGTTGTCCAGGAGGTTCTTGAAGAAGAGCGTTTCGAACACGATGCCACTGGCAATCATATCGCTGCCCGGTTGGATCCAGATTTCGTCGGATGGCGCAATCGCGCGATAACCTGAGGGACCTCCACCATAAGATCCTTGGCTATGCGTGATGATGAATTTGTCAGCTGCTTTGAATTTCAGGAAAGCGTCGCGATACTCTTCGGCGCGGGAAGACCCAATTCCGAATTCGCTGGCCCGAATGAAAAGGCCTTTGACTTGATCGTCGGATGCGGCGGCATCGAGTTTGGAAATGATATCAATGAAACCCGTCCCGCCGCCAAACAGGAGTTCGGGGCCTGAAGTCGGTGCCTGATCTGCATAGGCTGTTCTAAGGTCCAGCGTCAGAACAATAGGATCGCCATCCTCCTGGCCTGTTTCCGGGCCGGCCGCTGATTTCATTGCGTTACTGACGGTCATCTGAATGAGGCCAACACCAATGAAGAAGAGCAGGAACAATCCGACGATTGACCCGATGACGGCCCCGCCCAGGGATGCGAAAAAGGTTTTCATGGGAGAAAGGCTCCGTAATGTTTCTTATCGGATAACGATATGGGCGTTAAGA
>JANSXJ010000240.1 GCA_024743015.1 Hyphomonas sp.
GGCAATGTCGCCAAGAAAGCGCGCGATGGCACCTTGTCGATTGCGGATATGCAAGGCGGGACGTTCACCATTACCAATGGTGGCGTTTATGGCTCTCTGATGTCGACGCCGATCCTGAATCCACCCCAGTCTGGCGTACTTGGAATGCACCGGATCGAGCAGCGCCCCGTCGCTGTCGATGGCCAGGTGGTTATTCGTCCGATGATGTATCTGGCCTTGTCCTATGACCACAGGATCGTGGACGGCAAAGAAGCGGTGACCTTCCTGGTGCGAGTCAAGGAAGCGCTGGAAGATCCCGAGCGGTTGCTGCTCGAAGTCTAGCCGATTTTCGAAACACTGAGATCAAAGCGCTCCGACGGGTTCGGGGCGCTTTTTCGTTTCTCATGAGTTAACGGGCTCGTGCCAATCTGGCCGAGCGTTTCAACGCTTCCCTGTCCTTTTTCGCGTACCTTCAGCGCCAGTAGGGACAAATCTGAGCAAGTCATGAGCAGCAGCAATGCAAGTCTGTGGGGACGGACTGACGCAATTACCACCAGCCAGGACATCGAGCGTGCGCGCGAAGTCGCGTTGATATCGGTGCTCGCACCCGTTTTGTTTATGGCCAGCCTTGTCAGCGCCGCGGTCCTCCTGTTTGGGGAGCTGGGCGCCAGTGATCTCTTCTTCATATGGCTGATCGGCCAGTGTTTTCTGTGTGCGTCATTCTTTTTGTTGAGCCTGCGCGAGCGGGCTGAGCTATTCGGCGGAACGCGCCAGGCGCTGACCTTGATCAAACGTTTTTCCTTTGTCGCCCTCGGCGTTACCTGGGGCGCCGTGCCTGGCATTCTGGCGCTGTTTGAGCCGATGCCTGCGCATTTGATGTTCGGCGCGATCCTGTCGGGCAGCACGATGTCTGCAGCGCTTCTGCTTCAATATATGCCACGTCTTGGCCGGATCGTACTCGCCGTCACACTCGGCGGATTCATTGCCAACACCTTGTTCCAGCCGACCGTCTCAGCGACCGTCGTGTCGATGGTCATGCTGGCCTATTTCGGTGGGCTCGCAATCTGCACGCGGATTTATTTTTCGCGCTACAATCAGCGCTTGCAGGCGGTCGAGGCTGAAGTTCAGCGCACCCGAGAAATCAATTCGGTGCTGCGCGATGTTGGGTTCGCGACGAATACCTGTTTCTGGTCCTCCGATGAGGACGGGATCATTACCGAAGTCAGCAATGACGCGTTGCTCGGGGAGACGCTGACCGAGCGCGTTCTCGGACGCGATATTTTGACCTTGTTCAAATACTCACCAGAACGCGATCTCTTCCGGGCACGTATGGCGCGTGGATCGGAAATCGTTGCCCTGGAACTGGAAGTCGATGACTCCATCGAGATTGATGCGCGCTATTGGAAACTATCGGCGCGTCCCCATTTCGTCGACGGTGAGTTTACGGGCTTTCGCGGCTCTGCAACCGACATTACCGCGCTACGCGTCAGCGAGCAGCGCGCTGCCTTCCTGACAGAATATGATTCCGTAACAGGCCTTTTGAATCGCAACTCTTTCACCGCGGCGGTTACCGCGCACCTGGAAAGCGA
This sequence comes from Hyphomonas sp., assembly GCA_024743015.1. GTDB lineage: Bacteria > Pseudomonadota > Alphaproteobacteria > Caulobacterales > Hyphomonadaceae > Henriciella. The sequence continues at coordinate 1,569 of JANSXJ010000240.1, forward strand.
GATTCGCGAGACCTATGAAAGTGCTTTGATCTGGATCGACCTGGATAATTTCAAGTGGATCAATGACACATTCGGGCATGATGGTGGTGACGAAGTTCTCAAACTCGTCACGGATCGCCTGCAATCGCTGTGTGAGCCTATGGATCTTCTGGCACGTTATGGCGGCGACGAATTCGCCTTGCTGGTGGCGCGTCCGCATGTTGAAGGCCGTCTTGTCCAGTTCGTCGAATCTTTGACGCAGGCGATGCAGGAACCGTATCGGTTTGCCAATACGGATGTGCAGTGTGGCGCCAGCGTCGGCCTGCGCCGGATCGAGCCAAACTCCAAAGACACGACGAGCGTGATCAAGGAAGCTGACCTTGCCCTCTATGCGGCGAAGTCCAGCGGACGCGGTCAATGGAAGGAATATTCCGAGCGTTTCAAAGCGCGCGTGCGCGGTCAGCGCGAACTGGCTCAGGATCTCGTCAAGGCGATCGAAGCCGACAATCTGAATCTGCAATTCCAGCCCATCATGGATGCAAAAACCGGCGCGGTGTGCGGTGTTGAAGCCCTGTCTCGTTGGTACCATCCGGTCCGCGGCGCTGTTTCACCCACGGAGTTCATTCCTGTGGCGGAAGACAATGGGATCATCATCTCGCTTGGCGATCGCGTTATTGAACATGCCATCGCCGCGGCCGCTGAGATGCCATCCGACACCAAGATCGGCATCAATATCTCGCCCTTGCAATTGCACAGTCTTCGCCTGTTGCCACTGATCGAGGCACAGCTGGACGCGACCGGGCTCGACCCGAAGCGGGTTGAGTTGGAAATCACGGAAAGCGTTTTCCTGTCCGACAATGCGTTCATTCTCGGCCGGTTGCACAAGCTCAAGAAGCTTGGCGTAAGGATCGCCATGGATGATTTCGGCACCGGGTTCTCGTCGCTCTCTTACCTGCAACGATTCCCGTTTGATAAATTGAAGCTTGATCAGTCTTTTGTGCGCGGCATTGAAACCAGCGATCAGAGCTGTGCGATTGCCCGGGCGACGATCTCGATGGCGCACGCGCTCGGCATGTCTGTCACCGCTGAAGGTGTGGAGACCGATGCCCAGGCTCGATTCCTGCGCGAGCAGGGCTGTGACGAGCTGCAGGGATTCCTGTTCAGTCGCCCGCAGGATCAATCGGCCTTGATTCCATATTTGCGAAGCATGGAACTGATGCACGCAACGCGTTCAAAACCGGACTCCAAAGTGGTTTCGATCCTGCGTTAGGTGTCTTCATTCATTTTGACAGTGAACAGGACGGCGAGTCCCATCAGGAACAGGATGGATATCGACGCCATGCCGATCCTCTGGCTGTTGAAGGCGCTGGTGAAGATCTCAACCAATAGCGGCCCCGCCCAAACGGTGACGGTTCCGGCAATGGCATAGAGTCCGAAAAACTCACCGCTGCGTCCAGGCGGCGCGAGATGCACCAGCATCGACCGGCTGGAAGAAATACTGGCTGTGGCTGTCACCGCGACGACGCTGATCGAGCCAAGATAAACGAGGTCTGACAGTGTTTGGAAAATCAGTCCGTCCCAGACCTGAAAATTCTGTACCAACCCGAAGAGCAGGCTATCCTGCGTAATCGAAAGCTGGAATGCCAATGTCGCGACCATGCCGACAATTGATATGATCAGTGAATTCTTGGGACCGAACCGGGTGTCCATCCATCCACCGAGGATGCCACCGCCAAAGGCCCAAATCGACCCAAAGATCGCATATGCGGTCATTTCCAGAAATCCCCATTCCAGAAACAGAGCGACATAGACTGCCCCGAGGGCGAGAAGCGCCGCCATCGCGTCCGCATAGAGCATCCGGGCGATCAGGAATTTCATCATTTGAAGGTATCTGGCGGCCTCTTTCACGGTCGTGAAAACAGCATTTGCGCCATCCTTGAACGCTTTTGGCCAACTCGCGCCTTTGGTGCCGCCATCTTCGGCGTACAGAAAGAAAGGGATGGAAAACAGCGCGAGCCAGGCAGCGCATAAGGGTCCTGCAAGTCTCTGATGCTCAAACGCTTCCAGGCTGATCCCGAACTGCGGCGCCGCAAATGGCCATCCGATGATGCCGGGCAAGGCGAACAAGCCGACAAGCGCAATGAAGAGGAGCGTGGCCGCGAGATTACCCAGGCCTAGTCCCAAACCGGAAATCATCGGCAGCGATTGCGGCGCCCCAGCGACAGCCAGCATCGAATTGTGCGTGACCTCGGAATAAGTGTAGCAGACATAAGCGATAACCATGAAGGTCATTACCGTGCCGGTAGAGAAGCCGGATTCGCCCGGAATGGCGTACCAGAGCAGCCACGACATCAACGCGATGGTTCCCAGAAAGATCGCCAGTATGGGCTTTCGGCGTCCGCCTCGGTCGAGCGCTGCGCCGAGGAATGGCGCCGTGAACGCCCCGACCAATCCGGCCCATTTGGTCACGGACGCAATAGCCGCCTGACCGCCAGCATTTGCGGTTCGGCGCGCGGTTTCCGGGTCCATTCCATCCAGTTCACCACTGGCAAGAATGTCCGCGCCAATCACGTCACGCGCAAAATAGGGCGCGAAAATATAGATGACGATGAGAATATAGTACGGGTTGCGAGCCCATTCGAACACCGCCCAGGCAAAGCCTGTTTTGTCGAGTGCGCCGCCGGTGCCGTAATGTCTGGAAATGTCTTCGGGGGAGCTCGTAGCGCTCGGCGCAGCCGTCTCGGTCATCCTGAATCCTCCGCTCGCTCTTGTGGCGATTGGCAGCATCCTGCGCGATATTCTCAAGAGTGCCTAGAGGCCAGTGCGCTTGTCTTCGGGGCAAGCCTACCTGTTGAAGCGTTTCAGACGCGCCAGATCCTTAGGGCGCCCAAGCTGTTTGAGAATCTCCATCTGTTCACTGTGGTTCGGAACGTAGATCTTGGCGTCATCAAGGGTAATGCGCTGCCGGGATAACGGTTCCACCGACGTCCATAGCCCGGCTGTGCGAATCTGATATCCGCCCATGACCTCGACCGGCACATCGCCCAGATCGGGCTTTAGAAAGTAAGTCGACCGAAACCGGTCGGTGCCGCCATCCGCCTCGTTGGGAAGCGAATAAGCGGTCATCAACGCTTCAGCATCGCCGGCGGATACGAGCACATCTATGTCACGGATCTCTCCGGGATCGACTCCAATCAGCGCCATGGCAGCGCTACCGAGGACCCACCAGGGATCCGCCGTTTCAGACAGAAATTCAGCGACGCGCCGGAGCGCCGTCTGTTGGTGAAATGAGAGCATCCAGTCCGGTGTCTCCTAGCTCAACAGCAAGATACCGCTTTCAGGCGAATGAGAAGCCTTGTTGCCAGACGCTTTTCGGTTGCATGGCTTCCATCGGCTCGTCGAGGAATTCCGTCAGGACAGAGATGCTCTGCTCCGGCTTGGTGACGAGGAAGAGATGGCCGCCATCCTTGACGACATGAAGCTTCGCGTTTGGCAGCGCAGTATTCAGGATGTGCGCGTTCGCCATTGGCACAATCGAATCCTTGTCGCCCGCCATGACCAGTGTCGGCATGCGCAGAAAACGAATGAATGGCAGAGATGACCAGCCGAGGAAGGCGATCAGCTGATAGACATAGCCCATTGGTGCCGGTGGTTTGAGATTCTCGATGTGTTCACCGGCGCCTTCATCGGCGGCTTCGCCATAAAGGCGCTGGAAATTCTCGCGCATATAATCCGGATCGGTATAGCGCCGTGCATCGGCCATTTTGGAGATCGCACTAATCTTGCCGGGAACCATGGTCATACCTGCCGTTGTCGCGACAAGTGCGAGTTTGCCGACGGAGTTTCGATACTGAAACGCGTATTGCTGGGCCATCGCACCGCCCCAGGAAACGCCCATGACGTCGACATCATCGAAGCCATACTGATCACACAGCTTGCGGGCGACGCGTGCCATCATCCAGGGACGATAGGGAAAGCGCGCTGGTTCGCTCTCGCCGACGCCCGGCATGTCGAAGGTCAGGATTTCGCGATCGCGGATCCACTCGCCGAGCCCAAAAGCCAGCTCCATATTGGCGCCAATTCCGTTGAAGAACAGAAGCGGGCGCTTGTCGGAAATTGTTTCCGCGGGCCAATAGCCGACGCGCAGCGTGAAGGCGCCGACGGTTTCCATGCTGATTTCAGGCAGCC
>JANSXJ010000334.1 GCA_024743015.1 Hyphomonas sp.
ATTTGGCAGCGGGAAGTCGAGGAAGACTGCCGCAGTGAATGCCCAGGTGTCACCGATTTGGCGCGCCGCAATCCCGTCCTCTGAGATGATTTTCTGAACCCGGTCGCCCGTCCCTTGAGTGACGTCACCGTAAATACGCCCGTTCTCATAGCGGTATTCGATCATCTGGTAGGGATAGGCAATCGGCTCGACTGTTTGGCCATTATATTCTGTTATCACTTCTCCCGTTTCCGCATCGGTGTAGGCGAACGTCTTGCGAGTCAGGTGAATGACTTTCTCATTGGGGTCTTCCGGCCAGATGACCGTTGAGCTGTCGAAACCGATCATCCCGAACAGTTTCTCGCCAGACGGATAGGCGTAGATACCGCCTTCCGACACCCAGTGTACGGGCGCTCCCGTCCCCGCCCTTGCGTCGACCCAGGCTTTGAGGACATCCGGTTCTGCGCCTTCCGATTGAACCGCCGGGGCCTCCGCGATTGTATTGGCGCAGGCACCTAGAGCGACTAAAGACACTGCGGCAAGGGCAATTTTCCGGATCATCGAATCCTCCATAATTCATTTGATATATCTTTATAGATTCATGCCAGTTTTGAGCAAACAGACAAACGGTCACAGACGCGCTGCGTCTGGGGCGGCATCTTCCTTGCTTTGCCAAACCTGACAGGCGCGATAAAGCTAGGCCGCAGCGAGTATGGAACACGATTATGCCAGATAGCGCAGACATGACTTTCACAACCGCAGACATTGATGAGTCCGCGAACGTTCCACTTTATCAGCAGATCTATGATCTGTTGCGCGCGAAAATCATGGACGGAACGCTGGCCTTGAACGATCGCCTGCCCGCTGAGCAGGAACTCACCCAGGCGCTCGGCGTGTCCCGCATCACCGTCAAGCGCGCGATGAACGAGCTTGCCGTCGCGGGTTTGGTCCGCCGGCAGCGCGGCATCGGTACAGTCGTAATCTATGATGTCGCGGCACCGACCGTAAAAGGCAGCTTTGAGACCATGATTGATGGCCTCACGCGGATGGGGGTAGAGACAGAAGTCCAACTGCTCGATTGCACCGTGGGCACTGCCAGCCCGGCCATCGCCGAAGCGCTGGAACTTAAGAACAAAGTCACCAGCGTTCAGCGGATCGTTCGCCTGCGCCGCCTGGATGGTGAGCCTTTTTCATACCTCGTAACTTACATCCCTTACGACGTTGCGGACGGCTATGACGAAGCGCAGCTTGCGACGGAGTCTCTGATTAAACTACTCGAACAGGCCGGGCACGCACCGGTCGAAGCCGAGCAGACCATCACGGCAACTTCAGCCGAACCTGCTGTGGCAGCCAATCTGGGCGTGGCACCAGGATCGCCCCTGCTGCGAATTCATCGCATCATGCGGGACGCGTCTGGTCGTCCGGTGCAGGATATCACGGCGCACTATCGGGCCGATCGATTTGAGTACCACATGCGCCTGAACCGTAGTAATGCGGCAGAAACCGACTGGACCACCGAAAAGTGACAATCTGCCCCTCGCCACCAGCGATTTAAATGATATATCTTTTAAATCAAAGGAGGATGAGTTGGTCGATCAGGCCCTATTCGCGCTCTTGCACGTGCTGGTATTCGTCTATTGGTTAGGCGGCGACCTCGGCGCGTTCTATACGAGCCGTTTCCTGATCCAACCGGATATAAGCGCTGATCGTCGACTGATGGCCGCCAAGATTGTCGGCGACGTGGATATGGCCCCGCGCACCGCCCTGATCCTGACCCTACCGACCGGGCTTGCACTGGCTGAAAGCAAAGGCTGGGTGACATTTGGCTGGCCCGTCATCGCTGGTATCAGTATCGCAGCAATGCTGTGGCTCGCCCTCGCGTGGCATCTCCATTTCAAGCATGGCAGCGGCGCAGACATTTTGCGGAAACTCGACCTCGCCATTCGTTGGGCGCTCGTGCTCGGGCTGGGAAGCTGGGCTGTCAGCGGCCTCATGAGTGGGGCATCGCTGCCGTTTTTCCTAGCGCTAAAACTGCTCGCCTTTGTCGGCTGTATCCTGCTCGGTCTTTTTATTCGCTCTGTTCTGAAGCCGCTCGGGCCGGCTCTGATAGGGCTGAGTAGCTCTGACGCGGATACAGCAGCGGTGCAACTCGCCCATACGCTCAACCGCGCGCGGCCACTCGTCACCGGCATCTGGGCCCTGCTCATCACTGCTGCTTTTCTCGGCCTCTGGACGCCGACCACATTCTAGGAGACTCTCACCCCATGCCTGACGATCTCAAAACCGCCGCAGACCTTTCCGGCGTTCTGAAACAACAGCTCGGCGAAGCCGGCCTCAGTGACGATACCGCTGACCGCGAATTCATGAGTCAGGATATCTGGCACAAAGGCGATACGGCGGAATTTGTGGCGAGCCCGAACTCGATCGAACAGCTCCAGGCCACCGTGCGCGCCGCGCATGAACGTGGCATTTCACTCAACCCTCGCGGTGGCGGCTATTCCTACACGAAAGGCTACACGCCAGATCGCGAGAATGTCGGCATTCTCGACATGTCGAAGCTCACAGACATTGTCGAGATCAACACCGAGGACATGTATGTGACGGTTCAGGCGGGCGTGACCTGGGCTCAGCTATTCGAGGCGCTGAAGCCTCACAATGTGCGCACACCGTTTTGGGGGCCCCTCTCGGGTATTGGGTCAACGATTGGCGGCGGTCTCTCTCAGAACAATGCCTTTTTCGGCGCTGGGAAATACGGCACGACAGGTGACAGCGTCCTCTCCATCGCGGTCGTTTTGGCAGACGGAACGCTGGTCCGCACGGGGACGGCGGGTACAAAGAATGGCAAACCGTTCTGGCGTCACTATGGGCCGGACTTGACGGGCCTTTTTTGCGGTGACGCAGGAACGCTAGGCTATAAGGCAGAAATCACCTTCCGCCTGATCCCTCTACCAAAAGCGGAAGAAACAGCGAGTTTCGAGTTTGAATCGCGCGACGCGTGCGCTGAAGCGATGGCGCAGATGATGCGTGAAGATATTGCCTGCGAGATCTTCGGATTTGACCCGAACCTCACCAAAGTACGTCTGGCGCGGGCCAGCTTGGTCTCTGATGCCAAAGCGTTGAGCAACGTGATCCGTGGTCAGGGCTCCCTGCTCAAAGGGCTTCGTGAAGGCGCGAAAGTCGCTTTGGCTGGGCGCGGATTCATGGACAAGGTCGATTACTCGCTCCACCTCTGTGTCGAAGGGCGCTCAGCCGTGGGCGTGAAAGAAGACATTCAGGTGCTCAAGCGAATCGCGAAGGATCTCGGTGGGAAAGAGATCGAAAATTCCATCCCGAAGATCATTCGCGCCAATCCGTTCGGCCCGATGAATAACATCCTCGGACCGCAGGGCGAACGGTGGGTGCCCATACACGGCATCGTTCCGACGTCAGAGGGCGCTGAAACCTGGGCCGAGATCGAAGCCGGATTCGAAGCCATACGCACAGAACTCGATGAGCACGATATCCTCACTGGATACCTTATCACAAGCCTCGGCACGACGGGCTTTCTGATCGAGCCCGTCTTCATCTGGCCCGAGGAGATCTGGCCCATTCACGAGCACACAGTCGGCGAAGACTGGATGAAGAAGATCAAACGTCATCAGGCTAATCCAGCCGCGACGGACGTCGTGAAGAAAGCACGCGAGATCGTCCTCGACGTATTTACCAAGCATGCCGGGGCACATTTTCAGATCGGCCGAACGTATCCGTACCGCGAACACCGGGACCAAGCGACCTGGGCTCTGCTTGAGGCCATCAAGTCTGCCGTCGACGAGAAAGGTATCGTCAATCCAGGCGCGCTTGGGTTCAATCCAGAATGACCTTGCTGCAAGCTCGCGACCCGCGCACGGGTCAATTCGACTATTCCTTTCCCGCTGCCTCCCGCGCTGACATTGAACACACGTCCAATCGCCTGCGCGCCGCCGGACAGGACTGGCAGGCCCTCGGCATGGATGGCCGGATCGCAAAACTCACCAAACTCGCGGACGCCATAGACCGGCACCGTAATGCTATTGCTGAGCGCCTCTGCGCGGACACCGGGCGCCGGAAGATTGCCGGACGCGAGGTCGATGGCGCCATAGGTGCGATTCATGGCTGGATCGCCCAGGCCCCTCATCTTTTGCCGGAAGGCTGGACGGAAGGCCGAATGAACCCTGCCATACGTCACGCGCCGCAATTTGTTCCCTATTCCCTCGTCGGGGTGATCAGCCCATGGAATTTTCCGCTGACC
>JANSXJ010000323.1 GCA_024743015.1 Hyphomonas sp.
GCCAACGAACTGGGCGACAATTTACGAGCCACCTACGGCCCGGTGATAGCAAAGGCCGTCGATCTGGCGGCGCTCCTGACCAATCTCGAAGAGCGCGATGTCCTGTTCATCGACGAGATCCACCGGCTCAATCCGGCGGTCGAGGAGATCCTTTATCCGGCGATGGAGGATTTCCAGCTCGACCTGATCATCGGCGAAGGGCCGGCCGCGCGCTCGGTCAAGATCGATCTGGCCAAATTCACGCTGGTCGCCGCCACAACGCGCCTCGGCCTTCTGACGACGCCGCTGCGCGACCGGTTCGGCATTCCGGTGCGGCTCAATTTCTACACCGCCGAGGAGCTGGAGACGATCGTCACGCGCGGTGCCCGCATTATGGGCCTGCCGATGAGCGGCGATGGCGCCCGCGAGATCGCCGCCCGCGCCCGCGGCACGCCGCGCATCGCCGGCCGGCTCTTGCGCCGCGTCCGCGATTTCGCCGATGTCGCCGGCGCGACCGAAGTGGACCGCCGCGTCGCCGACGAGGCGCTGTCGCGGCTCGAGGTCGACACGATCGGTCTCGACGAGCTCGACCGGCGCTATCTGGACCAGATCGCCCGCAATTTCGGCGGCGGCCCGGTCGGCATCGAAACCATCGCCGCCGCCCTCTCCGAACCGCGCGATGCCATCGAGGACATCATCGAGCCCTTCCTGATCCAGCAGGGTTTCATCCAGCGCACCCCGCGCGGCCGCATGCTGACGGCCAATGCCTGGGGCCATCTGGGCCTGACCGCCCCCGCCGACCTGAGCGCCACGCAGGCGGGGCTGTTCGATGAGGGTGAGTAGGGTCGCCGCCCCGGTCTGCGGGAGAAGGCTACTCCGCGGCAATCAGGCCGCCACGACGTTGGCTATGCGGACGAAGCTGATCTTCGCTTCAAGACCTGAAGGCGGACCGACAGGCACTTTCAGCTTCTTCAAGCCAGTCTTTCCTAAGCTTTTCTGAGCTCCCCACCACCGGCCTAAAGACATGCCTTTGTACATCCTTAGCTCCACAATAAGGGAGAACACAGCGAGCCCAAATTGATTGCAGCGGATCTCCGAGTTCGAGCCGCTCTCTTTCCGCATCGGTGTCGGACGTGTTGAAGACGACGGCGCTCCTTAGATGCAAGAGAGCCTCTGGGCGGCCATCTGCAGTTTCAAGGCGATAAGCGACTCCAGGAACGAGAACACGATCCATCCATCCGGCGAGGATCGCAGGGGGCTTTCCCCACCAGTTTGGATGCACAACGAGCAACCCCTCTGCTTCACTGATTTGACTCCTATGTTCTTGAATCAAAGGGTCTTTGGAACGCAGAAGTGCCTCTTCCAAGGAGTCGCCGACAGTGTAAGCTTCTGAGGCCTTCAGGCACGGATCAAACTCTTCTGCGTAGAGGTCGTGGTGAATGATTGTGTGACCGTTAGCCTGCAAACAATTGCGCGCAGCCTTCGAGATCGCATGACAAAAACTATTCGTGCGAGGATGGGCAATAAGGGAAAAAATGTTCAAGTCAGCCTCCTGTAAACGGTGCGGATACTCCCGCGTTACGTTGGCTGTTCACTGGAAGGTTTTTCTGTGCTCAGCCTCGCTGTACCGCGAACAAACAGGGGAACTGCTTTCGGTTGCACGCTCGAAGCTTAGAAGCCCGATATTGATGGTGCAACCGTTGCACGTTCGCGGCTGCAGCGTTTGGAAGGTACGGGCTCAGACCGGCCGGTTGCAGAGTAGCCTTCAAAGTAAGTTACAAACAGAGCGGCGACTTGTTGGCGCTTGGTTCGATCGAAATCGTTACCCAATGCGTGGTCAGCCATGATGTTTGCGAAGCGCCTTGGGCTATGACACGCCCGAGCCGGATAGAGTCGTCCCCTAGACCTGAGATCCTCGACGCACTAGCGTCCAATTAGGCCATGCAGGTTGGGATGATCACTGCGGGAAAGAGCCAAGAAGGGACGTTGGGAATGATGCGGGGCATAAAGGCATCAAAGCATGCAATATGGGCTGCGATTCTAGTGGGACTGAGCCTCGTCTTTGCACCCCAGACGGCGCACGCCGACGATACTCAATATATCTCTGAGCGGTATGGGATCCCACTCCACCAGAACCACCTGGTTTGGCCCGATCAGAACATTCCCGGTAGTTCGACAATCCCCGGCGGGGTTGCTCCGGCGGACCTTCACAACCGGTGGCGTTTGTTCTGGAACGAACAGAACTATTTGCGGTCGAATCGTGATTTTGACACGACGGTAGCTCTCTTGGTGTCGACGCTAACAGACCTCGAGAAACAGACGATTCTCGCGAATATTGGCGTGAATGACGAAACGATCCAGCGGTATGATAGCAACTTCGAATTCATTCTGCGAAACGAGATCGATGAGTTTACGCAACAGGATCTTACCGCTGCCATGCGGCGCTCTGCAGATCAGGGTAAAGCCGGCAAGTTAGTCGGAGAGCCCATTCGGATCGTCAATATTGCCGATTCCCGGCTCGGCAGGTTCGATTTCGATAAGTATGTGCTTCCGTTTTCGCGGCCACCGGTTTTGAAGTTAAACGGCGTTGAAGTCCCCTATAGCGATAGGTCCAGTTGGGGGATCATCGTCGAAGAGACCAGCCAACAATGGCGCGAGGCTATCGCGTTGCCGCCCGATCTTGCGCGATCAATTGTGCAGGCCTTCCCGTCCAACGATCAAGTCCTCGGACAAGTACGTCGCGCGGCCTTCGGTATCTATGGCACGCTTACTTTCGGCGAAAGAGCCGCAGCCTACACGATCACTGACGTGGATTTTGCATATGATCGGGCTTTGAAAAGCTTGGCGCTGCCGGTCGCACTGTCTGATGTGATCATCGATCGAGATGCGGAGCAACGTAAGCGACGGCAGGAACAAGAGGCCGTCGCAAAACGTCGCCAAGATGCCTCGCGCCAGGCGCAGATGGTCTCTTTCCCAGACCGCACTTTCGAAGTGTTGGGTATTGAACTGGGAATGTCGTCGGCAACCGCGCAAGCGGCGTTGGCTGTCGCGTATCCAGAAGCCACGATCACATTGCCGCAGGTGGATGACGCAGGTTCCCAAGCCTTGGGACGCTATGAACTGCCAAGAGATGCTTCTGGTGGCATGGAGGCTGCGATCTGTAATCGCGATGCTGACGGGATTCAAAGAACGATCGAGAGCGAGATGAAGCGTGCTCTTAGTATCGCGGACCAAGAACGAGCCTACGCACGGCTTCGCGGCGAAATCGTCCCTGAAGGTGACTTAACGCTGTCTGACGAGCAACTTGCCGAAATGGATGCGCGCTTCAAAGAACTCATCGTTAACGCTCAACCGGCGTGCGTTGCTCGTTGGGAAAACGCTGGCAAAGCCCCGGGCGAGCCCGAAGGCATCAAACTCTTCTTCAGCGCGCGAGCCGACTTGGGTGGAGGGATTGCGGATCACATCTCAGTCTTTGGTTTCAATGACGAGGTTTCGCTTGTCCTTCGCGAACTGGATGGCGCGCCGCGCAACGTCATTGAAAGCTTTCAGAAGGGGCTGCTGGAGCGGTTCGGTCGCGAAACACATAGTGTGGTGGATGGTGATTACTTTTGGCTCAGCACCGAGGCCATACACAATGAGTTGACGTTTGATCGTGACAAAAAGGATGACTGCCTCGTTCGCGTTTTCCGTGTCTCTCAGACATTCATCAATGTCCGTAAACCAAATCTCGGGCGCTTTCGGGTCAAGTGCGGCGCGTTTGCGACCACTCAGACAAACAAAATGATGCTTGCCGACAGCGACCGTTTGTTGACCGGGGTAGCTGCCGCAGAAGCCACTGCCGCGGAAGGTGAGAACGAAAACGAACCTACGATCCGATTTTGAGGCCCTTGAGGTGGAGTGTTCACGAGCGATAGGCACACGAAAGTTCGGACCGCTGTCGCACCTGTAGTCGGCAATCGTCAAAAAGTAAGACTTCAATCGGCCCGTCAGCATATCCATTCAAGGTTCCGAACGCATTTTGCTGACCGCCTCGACAGGCTCATACACACCTACGAAGAACTGGAATCAAGTTTGGCGCTCGCAATTGTCAACGATGACTACGAGCTTATCGAACAGCTGAACGCCCAACACAAAAATGTCCAAAGCGAAATCATCAGTTTCAAATGCCAATCAAGCTTAAAGCGGCGGCAAATGTTTGAGTTCTTGATGCGCGGCTTTATCCAAACCGAAGGCATTCTTTCCGGTCTGCCGGAAGGCATGACCAAACAGTTCCGACAGCTGTCAAAATGAAATTGGCTGCCGATGAACGTCTGTTTCGGGCTGATGGTGTTGAAAAAGGCCGCTTGATCACCACTTCGGTGGCTGATTCAGTTTCCCAAGTGATTTGGGAGATTGCCGACGATGATGGGCCCGCGGAAGGAACCACAAGCAGCGCTGTTTTATGAGTTCAGCCTGGATCGGCA
>JANSXJ010000139.1 GCA_024743015.1 Hyphomonas sp.
ACACAACCAAGCGCGTCGGTGGGGGTGTGCAGAACTTTGATGCGTTCAAAGTGATGACGTTCTGATCCATCGCCGTCCGGCTCAAATAAATCAAAGCGAAGATGATGACAAAACTGACGGTTCTTACACCGCCAGCGGAAGAGCCTGTGACGCTCGCCGCGGCAAAAGACTACTTGCGTCTGGGTCATGAGGGGGAGGATGAGCTGGTGGCGCAGCTCATCCAAAGCGCTCGGGCCAGGATTGAGCAGGAATTTGCGTTCGCGCTGGTTGAGCAGATACTGTTGGTTAGTTGGACGAACTGGCCAGCGAGTTTGGCTGGGCGCGGGGTCTTGTTACCTCGTCGTCCCGCCACCATGCTATCGAGCGTCCAGGAAATAGGCGCTGAGGGCGGCGTCACCGACCACACCGACCGGTTCCGACTGGAGTGTGGCCGGCTATGCTTGCGCCCGTGGAGTTTGCAGCCGGACATTGAAACGGATGGTTGGATCGAAGTGGTCTATCAGGCCGGTTTTGGCGCTGCCGACGATGTTCCTGATGATTTGACAGAGGCGGTGCTTCGCCTCGTATCGGCCTCTTATCGTGCGCGCGGTGAGACGACGTTTTCAACCGTAGCGGAGACGGCTCTCCCGGTCGAGGTTCGGGCAATCCTGGACGCACGGCGGGAGGTTCGATTGTGAGCACAGCCCCTACCTATATGGAAAACGACTCTGACTTAATCGCAACGCTGTTGGAAGCGTTGCGAGGCGATTCCGGTCTGCAAACCATGCTCGGCTCGCCCGCGCGGGTGTTCGATGATGAAACCCGCGCACCCCTGTTTCCTTACATCATGCTTGAACGATGGGAACGACAGGATGCGAGTACGTCCGGCGTTAACGGCGCCGATCATCGTTTGCAATTTGCGACCCTTTCGCGGGATGGCGGGCATAGCGCAGCGAAGGAACTCCTCGCTGCCTTGCGCATGGCGTTGCAACGCGTCGAACTGATCCTGGACAATCAGCATGTCGTGCTGGTGCATCCAACCTATTCAGACGTCATGCGGGCACCAAATCGTCAGGTGTTTCGAGGCGTGATGCGGGTTCGAATTATCACGGAGGAGATCTGACCATGGCCGGACAAAAAGGTAGAGACGTCCTTATCAAAGTCTCCGACGGAACAGATTCCGAGACATTCGTTACCCTCGCCGGTATTCGATCAAGCGACATCGAACTCAACGCCCAGGGTGTCGACGGAACGTCTGCTGATAGCACTAATGGATGGCGTGAGATTATTGCTGGAGCAGGCGTGAAATCGGCGCGGGTGCGCGGAAAAGGTGTGTTCAAGGACGCCGAGAGCGATCAGCGCATGCAAAGCATATTCTTTGCGGGGCAGGTGGTGACCTGGCAGCTGGTGATCCCTGGACTTGGAGCCCTAACTGGTCCGTTGCACATTCGTGAACTGAAATGGGGTGGCGTGTTCGATGGCGAAGCAAGTTTCTCGGTCGATCTTGAAAGCGCTGGCGCGCTCGTCCTGGAGGCGATTTCGTGAACACGACGCGAGGAGAGCGTCTCCTCATGGTCGACGGAAAGCCCCTTACTGTCTGCCTGACGCTTGGGGCGCTGGCTGAGCTTGAGCAAGCGTTAGGGTGCACCTCGCTGGCGGATCTTCAGGCTCGCTTGAAATGTTTGTCCGCGTCCGAACTGAAGCGTGTTTTGAAGATCCTGATCAGAGGCGACGTGACCGAGACCTCGCTCGAAAGCGTGAGTCCGCGAGATGCCGCACGCGCGGTCGCGGAGGCGTTCTGTGCTGCCCTGGGCTGACATGATGCGACTAGCGCTGGAACGAGGCCTCGCACCAGAGGCGTTCTGGCACCTATCGGTTCGAGAATGGCTCTGGCTGACGGAACCGTCCAAGCTCCAGTTTGGAGCGAGAGAATTGAAGTCCTTAATGGAGGCATATCCTGATGGATGAAATTGAAGCAGACTTGCAATCAGTAAGCGATAGTCTGACGCGGCTGGTCGAAGGTCCGGGCCAGGAAGCTGCGGCCGTCCTCGAACAAGCATTTGGCCGCGCCGGTACCAGCATCGAACAGGCGCTCGGACAGGCCGCACGCTCAGGCGAAATGGATTTCCGAAGAATGGCCGAATCCATCCTTGGCGATCTGGCCCGCATCATCGCGGAATCCTTGATTGCGCAATCGGGTTTTCGGCAAATGGGTCAGACCGTCAATCTCAACATGTCTGTCGGGCGCGGCGCTGACCAGGGATCGATCATTGGAGCAACGAGCTCAATTGCAAATGCGATTGCGGTGGCGGCAGCACGAGGAGCGCGCTTCACATGACCGGATTTCATGACGTTGATTTTCCAATAAAGCTGGCCCTCGGCGCTGTCGGAGGTCCGGAATGGAAGACGGAAATCGCTTCACTTGCCAGTGGCAAAGAAGTTCGGAACGCCAAATGGTCGAGCTCGAAACGGCGATGGGATGTCGGCAGCGCGGTTTCCAGTTTGGCCGACCTGCAAACTCTGGTCGGCTTCTTTGAAGCGCGCATGGGGCGTCTGTACGGATTCAGGTTTCGAGATCCACTCGATCATACGAGTGCCGAACCCGGTGCGGAAGTCGGCTCAGAAGATCAGTTTCTGGGTATCGGGGATGGCAGCCAGTCCGTGTTCCAGCTTTGCAAGCATTATGGCGATTGGACCCGCGCGATATCAAAGCCGGTTCCAGGGACGGTTCGAGTTTCGATCGACGGCGTCGAACATGTCTCGGGTTGGACGCTTGATACTGATAGCAGTGAGGTTCGATTCTCGTTGGCTCCGACGGTAGGCGCAGAGATACGGGCGGGATTCGAATTTGACTGTCCCGTGCGATTTGAGAACGACCAAATCAATGGCGTGATCGAAGCCTTTGGCGCTGGCCGCATTGTCAGCGTGGCTTTGGTCGAACTGTTTTAGAGGAACATATGAAGGAAGTTTCTGAAACGCTGACGCTCCGATTTGGAGGCGAGGCTTTAACACTGTGCTTGTGCTGGCTGTTAACGCGTCGGGATGGTGTTCGTATCGGCGTCACGGACCACGATCGAGCCGTGTCGGCCGGAGGCGTCGTCTATGAGCCGAGTCCGGCGCTGGATGCGGGTCGGTTCGGGCAAAATGATAGCATGAAACCTGGGCAGGCGACCGCACAGGGCGTCCTGTCGAGCGATCTGATGACCTCGGAGGATCTGGAAACTGGCGTTTGGGATGGCTGCCGTGTCGATGTGTATCAGGTTGACTGGACCTTGCCCGATGCCGGGCAGCGCCATGTCTGGAGCGGGTATCTGAGCGAAATATCACGGAACCAAATGGGGCAGTTCACGGCTGAGCTCGTCTCGCTGAAGACCGATCTGGAGCGCCCTGTGGGCCGGGTGATGCAACGGCGTTGTGATGCCGTGCTCGGAGACGAAAGATGCGGACTAAGCGCTGACGGGCGCACTTGCGATCAACGGTTTGAAACTTGCCGGGAAGTTTTCGCAAACTCTGAGAACTATCGCGGCTTTCCACATTTGCCCGGAACCGATTTCATTCTCTCCGGCCCGGCTGCAGCAAATAATGATGGAGGGCAGCGATGAGCCGACCCGAGATCGTATCCGCTGCCAGGTCGTGGATCGGTACACCCTATCGCCATCAAGCGAGCGTGAAACATGTTGGGACCGATTGCCTGGGTCTGTTGCGCGGTGTCTGGCGTGATGTACTGGGCGATGAACCGGAACCCGTTCCCGCCTATACACCAGATTGGGCCGAGGCGTTGAAACAGGAAACGCTGCTTCAGGCTGCTCGAAAACACCTGAACGAAATCGTTCCGACGGCGGCGCAGCCGGGGGATGTGCTGCTCTTCAGAATGGGGTTGGGACACCCGGCGAAACACTGTGCGATCATTTCGGGAGACGCGCGGATCATACACGCGTATTGGGGACGGGCGGTTTGCGAGACGCGCCTTGTTCCCTGGTGGCAACGCAGAATTGTGGCGGCGTTTGAGTTTCCGAAAACGCGTCCTCACGCGCCACGCACGGCTGTGTGATCGAGGGTGATTGGCAGTTGTGTGGAGCTGTTTCTAGATGGTCTGAATCGAACGAAACAGACCCCGATCCAGGAGACCTAAAATGAAACTCACCCAAGCCGCTTTCGCTGCTCTTGCCCTCGGTATGACCGGCATGATGATGGCAGCCCCTGTCAGTGCGCAAACCTCTATTGCCCAGCAAGCTGCCTTTGCGACCTCGGGCGACTTCATCAAGAAGTCCAAAAAGCTCAAAGGGTCCTGGTCGGTGGTTGAGCGCGACGGGAAGTCGTTTATTGTGTTCGCGGATGATTTTCGCGCGGCCAATGGCCCAGACCTGAAAGTCTTCCTGTCCCCGAAAAACGTTTCTGATGCGACCGGCAAGAACGCCGTGGAGGGGTCGCTCAACATTGGCGAGTTGAAGAAGACCAAGGGCACACAGGAATATGAAGTCCCGGCGGGAGTGGATCTGTCTCAGTATGGCAGCGTCCTGGTTCACTGCGAAGCCTATTCTGTCCTTTGGGGTGGCGGCAATCTGTAGGCGCTAACTCAAATGCAATCACTCAAGGCCGGTCAGTTTCCTGACTGGCCTTTTTTATTGGGAGATTATCACTCTTGGCGGAAATCATATTATCCCAGGCAGGCGCAGTGGCAGGATCCGCTTTGCTTCCGAACGGGATCGGATTGCTCGGGCAAACCATATCCGGCGCCGTTCTTGGTGAGGCGGTCGGAAGGTTCGCCGGGCGCGCAATCGATGCATCCCTCTCGCCGGTATCGGAAGGGCCTCGCATAAGTGCCTTGCACGTTATGGAGAGCCGGGAAGGATCCGCGTTACCGCTCATCTACGGACGAGCCCGGGTCGGCGGACAGGCGATCTGGGCCTCGCGCTTCAAGGAAAACCGAACAGAGCAATCGGCGGGAAAAGGCGGGCCGAAATACTCGGAATATTCGTACACAATCAGCTTCGCCGTCGCATTGTGTCAGGGTCCCATCACACGAGTGGATCGCGTATGGGCTAATGGTGACCTGCTCACACTGAGCCAATTGAACTGGCGTCTTTACTCGGGGACGGAAAAACAACTGCCAGACCCATTGATTGAGGCGGTTGAAGGCCGTGGCGCTGCTCCTGCTTACAAAGGCACGGCCTATATTGTGTTCGAGGATTTCCCGCTCGACGCCTTCGGCAACCACCTGCCGCAACTCTCTTTTGAAGTGGTGCGCGCAAGTCAGAACACATCCGACCGCTTGAGCGAGTCGGTGGACGGCGTGAATATCATTCCGGCGAGTGGCGAGTTTGTATACGCGACCTCGAACGTCAGGGAACGGCGCTTTCCCGGGATCGAGCGCGCTTTGAATATGAACAATGCGCGAGGTGAAGCCGACTTCCTGGTCTCGCTTGATCAGTTGGGTCAGGATTTGCCAAAAGTTTCACAGTCGGCGCTGACGGTAGCGTGGTTCGGTACGGACTTACGGGCTGGTGAATGTCGCATCGCGCCGGGTGTTGAGGAGCGCGACCGCTCAACGGTTCCTTACACCTGGTCGGTAAGCAGTATCGGCCGCGACGGCGCGCATCTGATTTCTCGCGCGAACACGCGTCCCAATTACGGTGGGACGCCAGCGGACCAAGCCGTCATCGAAGGCATTCAGGCGCTTAAAGCTGCCGGGCATTTGGTTACGCTGTCACCCTTCCTGTTGATGGATGTTCCAGAAGGGAATGGATTGCCCGATCCATATGGAAGTGCTGAACAAGCTCCCTTCCCATGGCGCGGACGGATCTCCGTCATGAGCGATCAAACGGCTGCCGCGCGGGAGGCTATTGCCTCATTTGTCGGGGAGGACTGGGGGAACGGTTTTCGTCACTTCATCCTCCATCATGCGCGGCTTGCGGTAGAGGCAGGCGGAGTGGAAGCGTTTCTGATCGGTTCGGAGATGGTCGGCCTCACGCGCGTTCGCGATGATCAGGGACGATTTCCATTTGTTGAAGCGCTGGTTGAGATCGCTCAAGAGGTACGAGAAATTCTTGGGCCAGGAGTCAAAATTTCTTACGCCGCTGACTGGACAGAGTATGGCGCTTTCACGCCGCCCGATGGCAGCGGCGACGTCCTGTTTCCACTCGATCTGCTTTGGGCGTCCGAGAATATCGATTTCGTCGGCTTGGATTGGTACCCGCCAATGTCAGACTGGCGTGATGGTGAGGAGCATCTCGACGCTCTCGCTGGCTTTGAAAAGATCGAGGACGAAGCTTATTTGCTGCGGAATCTGACGGGTGGGGAGGCATATGAATGGTATTACGGTTCTGACGCAGATCGGGGCGCGCAGGTTCGCACGCCGATTGAAGATCCAGCGCATGGTGAGCCCTGGGTGTTTCGTCAAAAAGACCTCGCCAATTGGTGGTCGCGAGCGCATCACGAGCGCCCAAATGGCTTACGGAGTTCGCAGCCGACATCCTGGGTTCCCGAATCCAAACCCATACGCCTCATTGAACTCGGCGTCCCGGCGATCGACAAAGGCACCAACGCTCCAAATCTGTTCTATGACCCCAAGAGCAGCGAGAGCGCTTTGCCGCATTTTTCTAATGGCGGGCGAGATGACCTGATCCAGCGCCGCGCTCTCTCGGTTGCAAATACTTATTGGCGGGCGCAGCCCATGGTGGAGCAAGTCTTGAACTGGGCCTGGGATGGGCGTCCGTGGCCTGATTATCCGTCGCGGGAGGACATTTGGGGAGATGGTCCCAACTGGCAGTTCGGTCACTGGCTGAATGGGCGTGCCAGCCTGATCAACGTGGCCGAGGTGGTCGATGATGTGTGCGCGCGAGCGGGTGTTTCAGTTGATACGAGGGATCTGGACGGCGTCATTGAAGGCGTGGTTCTCGACTCGGTTATGTCAGTTGCCAGTGCCCTCTCTCCCCTCGCCAGCGCTTACGAGTTTGCGTTCAAGGATACAGGCGCGGGTCTCAGTGCAGGGCATGAGGGAGCAATTTCAGTCATCTCCGTAAGCTCGGAGCGAATTCTCGAGGACACCTATGTCGCGACGCGCGATCTGCTCGACAAACAGGCGAGCGCGGTCACTCTGCAATATGTCTCTGGCGATTCGTCTTACGAACCTGCGATGGTTGAATCGAGGATGGATCTGCCCGCTTCGGATCTGAAAGTAGGTTTGACCTATCCTATTGTCTTGAGCGAGGGACGCGCACAGACATTAGCCGAGCGGCGACTAATGGACCTGCGCGAAAGCAGATCGCGATCAATCGCGCTCCCTCCTGGGGAAGCCATCGGTCTGGAGCCCCTTGATCGTCTCGATTTGGATGGGGCGGAATGGATTGTGGACCGGATCGAAGAGCAGGGGCTGCAGCGACAATTGCGATTGCGACCGGCACGCTCTTAAGCGCCGATTGCTCGATCCATTGAAGTTCCTTCGGCTGGAACCGCCGCCATCGTGGCCGCCGACCCTGTTCTCGTGATCGTTGATGGCCCTCCACTCGATCATCTCGACGGCTCTGCTCTTTGGGCGGCAGCCACCGGAGACCCTTGGACGGGATCGGTTTCTCTCCATACGGGTGAGGCACTCGATTCTCTCTCGGTGATTGCGACGCTGCAACTCCCCGCCGGTATGGGGCAATTGTTGAGTTCGCTGGAGCCTGGACCATTGGGACGATGGGATGGTGCCAATGTCATCGATCTCTACATGCCGGGTGAAGAATTCTCATCAGTCAGTGCAGACGCC
Source organism: Hyphomonas sp. (assembly GCA_024743015.1). Taxonomy (GTDB): domain Bacteria; phylum Pseudomonadota; class Alphaproteobacteria; order Caulobacterales; family Hyphomonadaceae; genus Henriciella. Next base: position 7,730 of record JANSXJ010000139.1, read on the forward strand.
GTGCTATCTGGAACTAATCGGCTTTTGATCAAGAACGATCTGGGATGGGAGCTTTTGGGGTGGCGAGATGTGGAACTGGTCGGTGTCGATCATTGGCACCTTTCGGGACTTGTTCGGGGTCTCGCCGGAAGCTCGGTTCTCAGCGTGCAGTCGGATGCTGTTGTCGTGCTCGCCAATGACCGGTTGACGCCGATCTCGTTTAGCGAGGAAGACATCGGCAGGACGCTGCTCGCGCAGATCGACTCCGGAGAGGTCTTGTCATTCGAGTATCAGGATCGCGCGTCCTTGCCGTGGCGCATCGGTCATTTGCGTGCCCGAATGTTGAACGGTGAGCACCTCATCAGCTGGACCCCACGCGGATCGCAGTTCTCAAACAATTGGGAGCTGGAGGATATCGAATTTGATCAACAGTTTGTCGTAGAGCTGTATTGGAACGACGCCCTGGTGTCCCGAACGATTCAGAGCGAGACTGAACTTGGTATATCCTTGGATTTTGTGGACATGGTTCGGGTTGCGGCCATGTCAGTTCAGGGCCGAGTGGGCGAGTGGGGTTCCATTCCCGTGTGAGCTGCTTAAGTGTGCACCGGAATGAGTCCGGAACACACGCGGCGATGAGTAAAGACCTTTATAAAATTCTCGGCGTTTCGCGCACAGCAGGTGCCGACGAAATCCGTCGCGCGTATAAACGCAAAGCAAAAGACTCACACCCTGATCTCCATCCGGGTGACGCCCAGAAAGCCGAGGCCTTCAAGTCGGCCTCAACAGCGTATGAAATCCTCGGCGATGAGCAGAAGCGCGGTCAATATGATCGCGGTGAGATCGATGGCGACGGCAATCCAACCGGGTTTGGCGGGCATCAAGGCTTTGGTGGGGCGGGCCAGACGGCTGGCGGGTTTCAGGGCGACCCGTTTGAAGAGATCCTGTCAGGCATGTTCGGCGGCGGACGTCGCAGGCCGGGTCCGCGCAAGGGGAGCGATATCCGCTATCGCGTTGAGATTTCGTTTGAAGATTCGATCACCGGCGCGCGACGGGAAATGACCGT
>JANSXJ010000322.1 GCA_024743015.1 Hyphomonas sp.
GAGACCGAACTCTGGGCGATCCTGCACGCCGAGAACATCAGGCGCGGCGGCGAGTGGATCGAAACGCGCATTTTGAGTTCAGGCCCGCGCACCAATCCCTGGTTCCAGGAGGCGGGGCCGCGCCGCCTGCAGCCGGGCGACCTTCTGGCCTTCGATACGGACCTGATCGGCCCCTATGGCATGTGCTGCGACATGAGCCGGACGTGGTTCGTCGGCGATGGCGCGCCGACTGTCGAGCAGCGAGGGGCGTATCGCGTCGCCCATGACCACATGTTCGCCAACATGGCGCTGCTGAAGCCCGGCGTGACCTTTTCGGAGCTGACCGCGCGCTGCGTGCACCTGCCCGAAGCCTATCGCGCGCAGCGCTATGGCGTCTTCATGCACGGGGTGGGCCTGTGCGACGAATTCCCCTCCATCTACTACCCGGAAGACTTTGTCGAAGGGGCCTTCGACTATCCCTTGGAGCCCGGCATGGCGCTGTGCGTCGATGTCTATGCCGGCAAGGTGGGCGGGCGCTGCGGCGTCAAGCTCGAAGACCAGGTGCTGATCACCGAGACGGGATACGAGAACCTGTCGCGCTATCCGTTCGAGGAGAGGTTGTTGGGGTAGGGGAGTTGTTAGGCGTGGCGGAGGTCCGGCCATTCTACAAACTAATCGCCCTGTCCGCTGGCTGCGACTCCGATGACCATGGCCCAAAGCCGACCGTCATTCTAAGTGCAGATAGTTCTTGCGATCAGCATGTCGACGCCGTTCATTAAATGTGTGGTTCTCGCTCAACGTCTTGCAGCGCTGCGTGGGAGGGAGTCCTTTTGGTTCGGACGTCTCGCGCTATTCTCCTGCTACCAAATGCTCAACGTTGAAGCCAAGCAAGCGAATACCCCGAATAGTTCGGTTGTTAAATGGCGGGCGTTGGGGATCACCCCAGCCAAGCAACTCCATCACACATGCCTCACCGAAACCGTTGAGCTTGTAGCTGCCGTATACGCAGTCATAGGCGCGCACGATTGCATCACCCGGGCCAGAGAGCAGATGGTTTACCGTACGTACAACAGCCTCGAGCGTGTTTTTTTCTTGAAAGTCGATGCGCAGTCGTTCCAGCCCCGGCAAGTCTTCTCCAATCTCCTTTGAGACAAACCGCAGGCGTTCGATGAATGCGTGACAACCTGAAAGATATCGAAAGACCTCATCGTAACTCAACTGTGTGAGTTCGTTTGGATCACTTAGGTAGGTTCGAATGTTTGAGATGTTCTCGATTTCTGCAGTGGCGTGATACATATCGCCTTGCACGGTGTCGTCGGTGGACTGCCATATATCGACATACTTGGCTATTCGCTTGGCTCGTTCTTTGGCGTCGCTAAGCAGAGTCGTTTCCCTCCAGCCATTTCCGCTGCCCTGTGTCAGGCGCAACCAACCGAGAAACCTTCCCATTTCGATCTGGGGATCTTGCCCCGCATATTCAGGCCGTCCAAAGCCATTATGCTGCGCAACTTCCAGAATTTCGTTATGTGCCGGCACTAGTAATTCATCGTACTTTCGGCGAAACCCTTGAATGAATGCGCGCTCTTTTGTTTTTCTATTGCTCCCAACTACGATGCTCGTGGGTTTGGCGGGTTTGACGAACTTGTGGACGAAATTCTCGAAAGCATCCTCGGTCTGCGGCTTTTCCTGAGATCTGAACGCCTTTTCATACTCGTGGAGGATTTCTTTATTCAATACGTCCGCATCGTTCCAGAGGTCGTCGAAAAGGCCGGGCAACATATAGAATGCTTCATCTCGGTCCTGCTTCAACAGAACTGAGAGCTCACGATTTGCCTCCAAGCCGCTTCGGGTAAGATTTGCTGATCCCACGAGCGCGACATCGTCAATGACATAGAGCTTTGTGTGGAACTTGGCATCAGTGAAGTAGCGTACTTTCACCTGAGGTTCTTCAAGTGCCGCCCGAAGCGCCTCTGGCGTCGTGATAGGTGAAAACCTCACAATGAGCCGCACGTCACACCCCTTGGCGGTCAATGCTTTGATCGGATCAATCGTTGAGAAGAAAGGAGCGGCTAAGAGCGCCCACCTAGGAGATGGTCGAGACTTCATGAAGAAATTGATCGTGAAGTCCGTGTCGCTCGTGTTCGCAAACAATTCCTTGAGAGCCATTGCCAAGACAATCCTCTTAGCTAATCTGAATCCTGTATCGTCTCTTATTTCATTATCATGAGCGGAGCTAGAAGCGACGAGTGGGCGGTCAACAGATCATGTAATCCGGGGGCACATTTCTGCCCAAACCACCGCCCAATTCTCCCACCTTCCCCACAATGCTAATCTGTGCTGCAATGCAGCATATCAGGCAACCGCGAGGAAGCGCGTCATGAGCCAGGTCTATCGTCCGATCAAGATCGAGTTTCCGTCCGGAGACGTTTCGCAATGGTTCGAGCAGTGGAACTCCATGTTCACCGCGACGGGCAGCCAGGTAGGGCTGATCAATGTCAATTTCGGCCGGTCGAGCGCGCCGCAGGTCGAACAGGCGGTGCTCGACGAGGTGGGTTCCTACGGCAAGCAGCTGGGGCGGATGGGCGATGTGCTCATGGTGCTGCTCAAGCATTTCAAGCCCGATGCGGACCTGACCGAGGATGAGCGCCACGCGATCGAGGATCTTTCGGTGATGCTGCGCGAGATCGCCGGCATCAAGGAACGGCACGACCGCAGCGCGCTGCGGCCGTGACCTGTCGACCTTTCCAATGACAGGTCCCCGGGGGGCTCGAGTTTGGCCTTCGGTTGATTGCCTTGGCGGAGCGCCCGTCAGTGCCGGTCTTGTTTGTCCGACCGGAAAACCGACAGGGCAAGCGTCAACAGGTCCCTGACGAGCAGCGGCTCTTCGCCTGCCGCCCGCAAGACGAGTGCAAGGGTGATTTGCGACATCATGTAGCGGGCACCCAGCCGAGTCGGGATCGACTCGGGTGCATGGCCCGTGCGCCGGGCATCCGTCAGAAGGGCAGCGTAGGCTTCCTCGGCGCCGGCATCTATTGCGGCAATCAGCGCTTGCGTTTTTTCCCCGAAGCGGTGGGTGGCGGCCTGCATCTTCACATAGAGGCAGCCATTGTCCGAGAGTACGTCTTCGCTCGCGTAACGGATGAGATCCTCGACTTTTTGGTCGAAGCTTTCCGGGCCCGTGACGATCCTCAGCACCTGGCTCAGCACGGCGTCCGCGTAGGCCTGAAGGACCGCAGCGGTCAGTCCATCCTCATCACCAAACTCACGGTAGAGCGACGGTTTCGCAACGCCGGCGCGCTGGCAGATCGAGTTAAGGGAAACCTCTGCCGGTCCCTCGCGCCAATAGGCGTTCATGGCGAGGTCAATCACCTCTTGCCTGCTCAGACTTTTTGGGCGGCCCCTGCCGCGTTTCGTACCGTCTCCAGTCATTTTTATACCATCCGGTATTTTTTTCTTGACGTCGTGTGCCACTTTTTCGTACCTATTGGTAACAAATTGTCTAACCACGGGCGCGGCCCACATTTCGGCCAGCCAATCGATCTGAAAGGACCTTTACCATGAGAAAGACTCTTGCTGCCGCCCTTGTCTTCGCCGCCCTCGGCAGCCCGGCCCTGGCATCCGACCAGGAAACCGTACGCGCATTCTATACCGATGTGCTCACCGACCCGGCCGGGACCACGGAAGAGCGGTACTACGAGCTGTTCTCGCCCGACGTTGTCTCAATTCCCGCACCGCCCGGCGGCGAGGGCGCGCAGGGCATGCTGAACACCATCGCCTTTCTTGGCCAGGTGGTGCCGGATTTGGTGTGGGAACCACAGGAAATCATCGATCTCGATGACGGGCGGTTCGTCGTGCGCAGCCTGTTCCGGGGGACGCCTGTAGGTCCGTTCTTCGGTGTTGACCCGGCTACGGGCAAGAGCTTCGAAGCCATGTCAATCGACATACTGACCGTCGAAAATGGCCGCATTGTTCTGACCTATCATCTTGAAGACTGGACGTCGGTTGTCGCCCAACTGACGGCGGAGTGAACGCCCACCGGGGCAAGTTCTTGCGGACTTCAAGCATCGATCGATCAGAGCGCCAAGCACCAACAATAAGCCCCGTCATCGGCGGGGTTTTCTTGCTTGAGCGGCCCTGCCAATCTTTGTCCCGGTCACAACAATTGGCTTGGCAGGGCACGGCGGCGGGCGTAGAGGCGGGCGATGAGCACAGCATCGCACAGCCTCGGCTCGGCGCCCGCGCCGATGAGCTGGTCCGCCCATGCGCGGGCGACGCTGGCGCTCGGCGTGCCGCTGGTGGGTTCGCAGCTTGGCGGCATGGCGATGAACACCACCGACACGGTGATGCTGGGCTGGTACGGCGTCACCGAACTGGCGGCCGGCTCGATCGCAACGCAGATCCTGTTCACCATCATGATGTTCGGCGCCGGCTTTGCCTATGCGGTGCTGCCCATGGCGGCTGCCGCCGAGGGGCAGGGCGATCA
>JANSXJ010000235.1 GCA_024743015.1 Hyphomonas sp.
ATCCGTGGCACTGCGAACACACCTCCGATGACTCCGGAGATCGCGATGCGGCTCGGAATGGCGGCTGGAAAGTACTTCAGAACCACGAGTCCACGCCGTCATAGCGTTGTTATCGGCAAGGATACTCGCTTGTCAGGATACATGATTGAGCCTGCTTTGGTGGCTGGATTCACCTCTGTTGGCATGGATGTGACCCTATTTGGGCCTTTGCCGACACCAGGCGTTGCGATGATGACCCGGTCTTTGCGCGCAGATCTAGGGGTTATGATCTCAGCCAGCCATAACAGTTTCGAAGACAATGGAATCAAGCTTTTCGGGCCCAATGGCTATAAATTATCGGATGAAATCGAGCTTGAAATCGAAAGCCGGATGGACCGCGCCCTGGATGACAAGCTGGCGGGGCCGGAGGAGCTCGGGCGCACCAAGCGCGTCGACGATGCCCAGGCGCGCTATGTCGAGATCGTCAAAGCGAGCTTTCCGCGGCGGATGAACCTGAAAGGGCTTCGGATCTGCATTGATTGTGCGAATGGCGCTGCCTACAAGGTCGCCCCGGCGGCGCTTTATGAGCTCGGCGCGGAAGTGTTCCCGATCGGCGTGGAACCAAATGGCTTCAATATCAATCTCGAAGTCGGTTCGACGGATACGGCTGCCTTAAAGGAGGCGGTGAAGACCTATCGGGCGGATATCGGCATCGCGCTCGATGGCGATGCGGATCGTTGCATCATTATTGACGAGCAAGGCAACGAGATTGATGGCGATCAGCTTATCGGCCTCATAGCGGAAAACTGGAAAGCCAAAGGACAGTTGGCGCAGAATGGCGTTGTCACAACAGTCATGTCCAATCTCGGACTGGAACAACATCTGGACAATCTCGGCCTGGCGCTGGAGCGAACCAAGGTTGGTGATCGATACGTCGTCGAGCGGATGCGCGATGGCGGGTTCAATCTGGGGGGAGAGCAGTCCGGCCACATCGTGATGTCTGATTTCTCGACGACTGGTGACGGGCTGATGGCGGCGCTGCAAGTGCTCGCGGTTATGGTTGAGAAGGCCCAACCCCTCTCGCAAATCGCCCATGTCTTCGATCCAGTGCCGCAAAAGCTGGTCAATGTCCGATACAAGTCGGGCGCTCCGCTCGAGGAAGAGTCTGTGAAAGAAGCCATTGAATCAGCCGAAAAGGCACTCGGCAAAAAAGGGCGCCTGGTGATTCGAAAGTCGGGAACCGAGCCACTCATTCGCGTTATGGCCGAAGCCACCGATGCCAAGCTGATGGACGACGCTGTCGAGACCGTCGCAGACGCCGTGCGGTCAGTGATCTAGTCCATGCCTTCGCTGGAATTGATTTTCGTTGAAGCGGTGGGCTGGATCGGCGCCGCGCTGATTCTGTTTGCTTACTATCTGCTCTCACACAACAAGATTCAGGGGCAGTCCTTCACCTATCAGTGGATGAATCTGTTCGGCGCGGCGGGTGTGGTCATCAATAGCGGCTATCATCAAGCGATCCCGTCTCTGGCGCTTAATGCGATTTGGTTCGCGATTGCTGTCGTGGCGCTATGGAACGTGCGACGGCAAGTCCGGCGCGCAAAAGAGACCTCAGAGCGCTAACCCAAGAATCCATCGATCGCAGCGAGCCCGGCAATGTCCGCAATCGATCCCGCATTGTCGGCAGTGACACCGCCCAGACCATAGACCGGCAAAGGTGCAGCTTTGATCCAGCCGCGAAACCGCGCGACGCCTAGCGGCGCTGAAGCGCTCGCGCTGTTTGAACCGAATACGGTCGAGACCAGGACCGCATCCAATCCGGCCTGGTGCGCAGCGCGAATGGCAGCTGGTGAGTGCGCGCTGCCGGTCAGGAGGGCAAAGTGGCCGTGCCATTTCAAGGCGCGCTGACGCATCGATTCCGGCCAGTGGACGCCATCTGCACCGGTTTCTAGAGCGAGCTCCGGATCTGCGGCGATCAGGAAGGTCAGCCCTCGGTGCGCGCAAGCCGCTACCAGTTGGCGCGCGATGATGTGCCGGTCATCGGCACCGAAATGGCGATAGATCACCCCGGTTTCAGCTGGGAGGGTCCTGATCACCGAGATCGGATCCGGCGTGCGTTTAGGGTCTGTCAGGAAAAGCAGCGGCGGCAGGTTCGCCGGAAAGTGCCGCGCCACTTGCCGGGCGGCGGAACGCCACTTGCGGGCGGCGGCGGCTTGGTGTTTCAAACCCATCATGAAGTCTGATACACAGCCCGTTTCCATCCGCGAAGCCCGAAACCGCATACTCGCCGAAATCGGCGACGGTGTAACCTTGGTGGCAGCGTCCAAACGCCAGCCTGAAGACCGCATTGAAAAAGCACTGGAAGCGGGACAGCTCGTGTTTGGCGAAAACAGGGTGCAGGAAGCTCAGCAAAGGTGGACGGATCGCCTCTCCAGAGATGCGGGCCTCGAACTTCGCCTGATCGGTCCGCTGCAAACCAACAAGGCGGAAGATGCGGTGCAGCTCTTTCATGTGATCGAGACGCTCGATCGCGAGAAACTCTTGCGCGCTTTGGTCAAAGCGATTGAAAAAACCGGTGTCGCGCCGCCCGATCTCCTGATCCAGGTCAATACCGGAGATGAGCCGCAAAAAGGCGGGGTCAGCGTGGACGGTCTCGCAGACCTGGTGGCGGCCACCCGCGAAACCTATCCCGGGAAACTGGTCGGTCTCATGTGCATCCCGCCTGCGGGGGAGCCTGCTGCCCCGCATTTTGCTCTGTTAAAGAAGTTGGCGGATGAGCATAAGCTCGCGCGGGTCAGTATGGGGATGAGCGGTGACTACGCTCTGGCCGCGCGCCTCGGCGCGACGCATGTTCGGATTGGGACCGCGTTTTTCGGAGCGCGCGACGCTTAGTCAGCGTGCTTGGCGATGATCGCGTCGAGATGCAGCGTGACTGCATTCATGATCAGGTCCCGCCAGGCGGCCATCGGGATAAGCTCTGTCGCTTCATGGTCCTGCAGGCTGACATAGCCATGCGCAAGCGCCCAGAGTTGCAGCGCGGCTTCGCGTTTTTCCCGTCCGCTCAGATGCGCCGGAATGGCTCTTGAAACGAGCGCGGTCAGCCGATTGAACGCTTCCTCGCCCACGGCCGTTGCGCCAGAAGAGGGGGTGTAGGTCGGGTCTGCGCGTCCAAAGATCAGCTGGTAGTGCCCGCGATGCTCTGAAGACAGGGTGATATAGTTTGACAGTCCTTGCAGTACGGCGTCGCGTGGGGATTGGGTGTCGGTCTTTACGTCAATGGCATCCATGACCATCCGAAACCCCTCAATATAGAGCGCGTCGAGAATCCCCTGCTTGCCATTAAAATGGTTATAGATCCCGATGGTCGACAGTCCGGCGCGTCCGGATATGGCGCGAACGCTTAAACCGTCGGCGCCTTTTTCAGCAAACAGTTCTGAAGCGGCTGTTAGGATTTTGGCTTTACTATCTGTCATCAGCTCAATCTTGGGCACGAAACGGGTTGACTTGCAATAACAGTGTTATTATCAGGCCATAACGCTGTTATCAAGCCTTTCATGCAGACCGGAGAAAATCATGGCGTCAGAAACGATTGAAGTTGATTATCTGATCATCGGAGCAGGCGCGATGGGCATGGCCTTTGCGGACATCATCCTGACCGAGAGCGACAAGACGGTCCTGATCGTTGATATGCACCAGAAACCGGGCGGGCACTGGAATGATGCCTATCCATTTGTGACCTTGCATCAGCCATCCGCTTATTACGGGGTCAGCTCGAAGGAGCTGTCGAAAGGAATCCTCGATACTATCGGTCTGAATAAAGGTCTGCAGGATCTCGCAACAGGTCCTGAAATCATGGCCTATTTCGACGAAGTCATGCGCTACCAGTTCCTGCCAACCGGCCGCGTCACCTATTTGCCGATGTGCAAGTATGAAGGTGACGGCAAGATTTCCGCGCTCACCTCTGACAAGACATACACCGTTCAAGCGCGCGAGAAGATCGTCGACGCAACCTGGCTGAAGACGACCGTGCCGAGCACGCACACGCCGAATTTCGAGATTGCCGATGGCGTGAAGTTCATGCCGCTCAATGATCTGCCGAATATCACGGAACAACCGTCTCGCTATGTCATTGTTGGCGGTGGGAAGACCGGTATCGATGCGGTGGTCTGGCTGCTTGAAAATCATGTCGATCCCGATCAGATCCATTGGGTGCGTCCACGCGATGCCTGGCTGATGCGCCGCGAGAACACGCAGCCCGATAGTCGTTTCTTCGAAGCCACCATGGGCGCGCAGGCAGCGCAGATGGAAGCGATTGCGACGTCGGAGTCAGTGGCCGACATGTTCGATCGCCTTGAGAGTGCAGGCATTTTCACCCGCATCGATCCTGAGATTCGTCCCAACATGATGCACGGCGCGACGATTTCTGATCCGGAGCTCGCCGAACTGCGCCGCGTCAAGAATGTCATCCGCAATGGTCGGATCAAACGGATTGAATTGAACCAGATCCTTTTCGAGAATGGAGATATTCTCGACAGCGATCCGGACACGCTTTTCGTCGATTGCTCCGCTTGCGCCGTGGGGAATTCCGAAGAAGCGACCGTTTTCGCCGGCGATACGATCCGTTTGCAGACCGTGCGTACCGTGCAGCCCGTATTTAGCGCCGCCTTTATCGCTCATATTGAGCTGACGCGTGACACTGAGGAAGAGAAGAACCGGCTCTGCGCGGTCGTTCCATTGCCCAATCATGATACAGACTGGATCCGTATGCAGGCGGCCTTCATGATGAACCAGTATAACTGGTCTCAGGAAAAGGATCTGCGCCAGTGGCTGCGCGATAACCGCCTGGATGGCTACAGCCAGCTCGTGGCGGGTATTGAAGAAGACGACACAGAAAAGCTCGCCATTATGAAACGGCTACGCGATTTCTCGGTGCCATCCGTGATGAAGCTTCAGCAATATGCCGCTGAAGTCGCCTGATCTATAATTCGTCGGGTTCGCTGCGATCAACCACATAATATCCGCGGCGCGGATTGAAGCCATACATGTCGGCTTGAGGGTGCTCGGCGGCGTCTACAGCGTCATCATACGTCTCGTATGGGCCGTGCTCGCCGGTGCGGGTGACAAGATAGAAGTGGCCCAGTTCGGGGCGTTCTGGCGAATACTCAGTCAGCTGAAACATTTGCAGCCTCCTTACGAAGCCCGCCCCGCATTAAGCATTCGGTGATTCGTGTGGCAGGAATATGATCGCAGAACCTGGACGAAGATCCGTGTGCTAGAAACTTATTTCTATTGATGTTTTTGTGTCAGAAATGCTGAGGACTTGCAGCATATGCTCTCGCAAAACCGCGACGCAACCTTCTGTTGGCCTGTAATCATCGTGGGCGAGATGGAAGAAAACGGCGCTGCCCAGCGCCGGAATGACAGGATCGCTATTGTGATTGAGCTCAACGACAAGGTCATAGACATGATCCTCCCGCCACAGTTTCTCATGACTGGCTTCAAAGGGCAGGGTCACGGCACGATTATAGAGCGGATGCTCCGGCGCATCACACCAGCCGTCGGTCTCGCGCAAGGGCACCACGGGAAGCGGCGTGTCCGGGCGAGCAAGGCGGTCCGGACGATAGAATACACGCTTCATGCGCCATATGCCTTGCGGAGAGGTGCCGTCACCTTCGCGTTTCTGATCCGCGACAACCACTCCGCCCCGGCCAAGTGCACACTGGCAGGTGAGGCCGTTTCCCGAGAATTTGCCGCGCGCACTGGCGGTGAAGATCAAGTCGGTCACGCGCTGCTCTCCTTTTTGTGACATCAGCTGAAGAAGCGTGTAATGAAGTCTTTGAACTCATTCTCTATTTGCTGGCCACAAGACAAGGGAGAAAGTC
>JANSXJ010000535.1 GCA_024743015.1 Hyphomonas sp.
GATCATCCGCTTCTCGTCGTCGCTCCAATTCCGACGCCTCCGCCGCTTCGTCACAAATGACCCCGATAATGTCCACTAACCTAGATGGACACTATCTCCCATTAGCAACCTGCGGCAGAGCGGCGAGCCCGGACGGTTACGTGCAATCACGCTCCCATGCATGTACATCCAGCCGAGGGATTTCAGCGTCTCGATGCCAGCCAATTCGACCGTGTCTTCGGAGAAGCCGTTCATGTGGCGGCAGTTCTCTTGTGAGCTGGGGCATCGGATACGATGATCTGGGACGTCACATCATCCCATGCGTAGTATATTCTAAGGCATCGCTTTGGGTCTCTCGTATTGCCACCAGACTTAACGTGCCAATCTGCGGCAATCCGTCTACCGCTCCAATCGAACTCGTAGGTATCACCTCCACATGGGGCGTTGAGAACACCGTCCACGATCCGACAATCGCGAAGTATGAGTTCGGATTCACCCCTGAAACTGTCACGAGCTTCCGTCGCCAGCCACTCGAGGCAGCGTGCTACAACCTCGACACTTTCGAAGTCTGGTCGCTTCAGGCCCCGCCTCGCGACAGAAGTCAGAACGAGTCTTCCTGCGAACTGTTGTTCGCACCAATCGACGAGTGCTACCCAATCAACTGGCAATTTCGGTTTCTGCCCCAAGCCAGTCGCCGTTGTATCGGCTTTCTGTTCTAGGGACTGAATGCGGTAGGTAAGGCTACGGTTCTGGTGTTCTGATTCCTCTGCCCTTTGGACGGCCAGATCATGCTCTTGAACGTAGTAGGTGCTTTCGTTCTCCAAGCTTTTGATTTGCTCTTCAAGGACAGAGACTTTTGCCCTTAGCGCGCGTACCTGTGCGGTTTCCGTGACTTCTGTTCGCCCCGCGCGCTCGACTTGGAGGTTTGCAATGGCACTCTTGACTTGAAGATAAGGTATGACGTCCTTGCCCAAAGTCGTTCTGCGCCGACTTTCGAGCGCCGCCAGATTTCGTAACCATCGTGAGCACCGCTGCTTCTCTGCCTCGGTCTGTAAGCGTTCTGACAATACAAGTCGGTGGCCGTACGGGTCTGAGTCTTCCGAAAAGCCCGGAAGATAGGATCTGATGGCCCCGCTAAACGTCGCCCGTTCCTTCCCAAATCGCTCGGTGAAGTACCATGTCAGCATTGCTGGGACGACGACCACCTGAGCCAAGCCAAGTGTGTTACGTGCCAGCTTTTTTGCATCTATAAGCGGCTCATTGCTGACACTCGACGCGTCAGCAACGCTCAACATATAGACCGGCATTCGGCGATTGGGGTCGATCAGCCAGTCGCCTAGAGCCTCGGCTTCGTCTTCGGATTCTAGGACTGAGGGGGCTCCAAGCGCTTCTTGCTCGTCGACCCGAAGGCCCCCATTTTCTGCGATGTTGTTCAGAAAGACTGGTACGGCGGCTTCTATTGAATAATTGTCCTCCTGGGTGGTCATGATTTGGCGGACAGTAAGGAACGGTACGCCCTCTTTTCGACCGCCGATAGTCACCTCGTGGGTCCATGTTCGGCCCGGAATGCTGTTGTCTGGGTCCTCATGGCGCAAAGCCCAGAGAGAGATTTGATCAGCATTCAAGTTTATTGCGGCTGCGTTTCGACCGCTATGAAGCAGTTCAAAGTCTTCTCCCTGCCAAGCATTCTCAGGTAGTTTCGTACCGGCTTTGCGCTGCACCCAATCCAATATGCTTTTCCGCGCCGACGCCGCATCTCCATCAAGTCTCCCGACAAAGCGAAGAATTTCAATTTCCCGCGTGGCGCGGGGCATGTTCGATCTGAAAGGTAAAAGTGCTTCCTTGAGTTGGTTCATAGTCAAGAGCCCTCATGAAATAGCTTGGCCAGAAACGCGATCGAGGCACCAATCTTGTCATTGCTGAAGTGCGGCTTAGTCAGCTTGGGCTTCCAAACCGGATCACTGGCAATGTCAGCTTTCACCGTTTCAATAGACGCAGCGACACGCTTGGCGAGCAAGC